>NZ_RZRX01000006.1:0-43595 GCF_003997405.1 Mesorhizobium sp. M2A.F.Ca.ET.042.01.1.1 | reverse complement strand
GCGCCGATGGCGTCAACATCGCCGATCCGACGAAGGTGAGCCTGGTGGCGAACTCGCTGACCGGCTCCGGAGCGGTGACCTACAACAATGACGGCACCTTCACCTACACGCCGGCCGCCGGCGAGCAGGGCACGGTGACATTCCAGTATCAGATCGTCGACGGCGACGGCGACCCGTCGGTGGCGACGGTGACGATCAACCTGCTGAATGACTCGACGCCGACGATCGCGATCGCCGGGGGCTCCGACACCAGCGTCAACGAAGCCGGCCTTCCGGCGCGCGGCGGCGAGCCCGCGGGCTCGGGTGAGATCGCCGACAACAACGGCACCAACAACAGCGATCCGAGCGAGACGGCGACGGGCTCGCTCAACATCACCACCGGCGGCGACACGATCGGCCACCTCTATGTGACCGACAAGAACAACGTCCAGGTGGACGTGACCAATGCGGTCGGCGGCATCCTGGTGCACGGCCAGTATGGCGACCTGACCATCACCGGCACGCCGGCGACGGGCTACACCTACTCCTACACGCTGCTCGACAACACCTCGGGCAACACCACCCATGACGACTTCGCCGTGCAGGTCGTGGACTCCGACGGCGATCCTGCCTCCACGACGCTCTCCATCAGCATCGTCGACGACGTGCCGACGGCGCACAACGACAGTGGCACGCAAGCGAGCGAGAATGCCGCCGTGACGGTGAACGTGTTCGCCAACGACGTGCCTGGCGCCGATGGCGTCAACATCGCCGATCCGACGAAGGTGAGCCTGGTGGCGAACTCGCTGACCGGCTCCGGAGCGGTGACCTACAACAATGACGGCACCTTCACCTACACGCCGGCCGCCGGCGAGCAGGGCACGGTGACATTCCAGTATCAGATCGTCGACGGCGACGGCGACCCGTCGGTGGCGACGGTGACGATCAACCTGCTGAATGACTCGACGCCGACGATCGCGATCGCCGGGGGCTCCGACACCAGCGTCACCGAAGCCGGCCTTCCGGCGCGCGGCGGCGAGCCCGCGGGCTCGGGTGAGATCGCCGACAACAACGGCACCAACAACAGCGATCCGAGCGAGACGGCGACGGGCTCGCTCAACATCACCACCGGCGGCGACACGATCGGCCACCTCTATGTGACCGACAAGAACAACGTCCAGGTGGACGTGACCAATGCGGTCGGCGGCATCCTGGTGCACGGCCAGTATGGCGACCTGACCATCACCGGCACGCCGGCGACGGGCTACACCTACTCCTACACGCTGCTCGACAACACCTCGGGCAACACCACCCATGACGACTTCGCCGTGCAGGTCGTGGACTCCGACGGCGATCCTGCCTCCACGACGCTCTCCATCAGCATCGTCGACGACGTGCCGACGGCGCACAACGACAGTGGCAGCGTTAATGAAGGCTCCCTGCTCACCGTACTCGCGGCGGCCGGCGTTCTGGTCAATGACGTTCGCGGCGCGGACGGCGCCACCATCGACGGCGTCCGCGCGGCGGGAGCTGATACAACGACGGCGGTGAGCGGTGGCGTTAACACCGACATTGTCGGTCTGCACGGTACGCTGCACCTCAATGCCGACGGCTCCTACACCTACCAGTCGACGGCGCACAGCATCAATGCCAACACGACCGACGTCTTTGTCTACACGATCAAGGACGGCGACGGCGATCTATCGACGACAACGCTGACCATCAACCTGACGGACGTCAACGATTCGCCGACGGTGGCGAACACTGAAAACTGGATGTCAAGCGACCCGTCGCAGCAGACCTCCGGCACACCCAGCTATCCGGACGGCTATCCGTTGCTGGTGAACATCCCGACCGATGCGGATGGAGACAACCTCGTCGTCACAGCCACCGGAGCGATCCCGGCCGGCGTCTTCTACTTCAACGGCGTCAGCTATGTTGCGCTCACAACTGGTACGGTGCTCTATAATCCCTCGAGCGGCATCAACCTATTGGACGACTTGGTCTACAAGCCGACGGTTACGGCCAATGACACAGTGACCAAAAGTCTTTCGCTCGACGTCTATGACGGCACGGTCCATGTCGGCCAGACGGTCGGCATCCATGAGGTGCCGCCGACCAGCCTGCCGAGCGACACCTCGCAGATCGGTAATGGCAACAGCCCGTTGACCTCTGGCAACGACCAGGTAGCAACGCTCCACCTGTCGCAGGCGACGGTGAATGCGATCACGGCCGATCCGCACGGCTCGACCATAGTCGTCTATACCGATTTCCAGGAGTCGCCGTTCACCACGCCAATCGATCCCAGCGAGCGGAACCCGGGCGTTTACGGCGATAGCAGCGCTGGTTCGCACCGCGAACAGGAAGTGCAGGTCGAGGTGAGAATCGGCACGGACCGTTTCGCGATCGTCGAGGACGATACGAGCCCGGCAACGTTCGAGCAAAGCTGGTTCTACGATCCGGCGACCGGTTTGATGAAAGCTACCGTTGACTACGATCACATCTACTTGCTCGATGCCAGCGGCAAAGCGACAAGCACGACGCTTGCTTCCTACCTGATTACGCATCCACCATCAGTCAACGATACGTGGACACTCTCGTATTTCGACAATGACGGCGGCAACTACCAAGCGCGTACGGTCAACTTCTCGTTCTTCTCGCACGATCCGGGCGATCCGGGCATCACCGTCAATGGAGATGCGACGCTTGCCGACCAGATCTATGGTACATCCGGCGTGGATCATCTCTTTGGCAATGGCGGCAACGACGTCATCATCGGTCGGGGCGGCAACGACATCATCGACGGTGGGGCCGGCAACGACATCCTGATTGGCGGTCTGGGCAAGGACACGATGGCGGGCGGGACCGGCGCCGACACGTTCAAGCTAGACAGCCTGGACGTCAAGGATCTCATCACCGACTACAACAAGGGTGAAGGAGATCAGATCGACCTGACAGCGTTGTTCGACAAAGCGGACAATGTCGCCCTTAGCAACTATGTCCAATACAACAGCACAACGCACACCCTTAGCGTCGACAGCAGCGGCTCGGGCAACCAGGCTAATTTCGTCGATGTGGCGCAACTGACGAACGCACCTGCTGCCGGCACGATCAACATCCTCTATGATGACACGAACCATGTTCAGCATCCTGTCACCATTTAGCACTTATGCGTGGCCACACTCCTATGCTACACATTAGCAACGCATGAATTCGCAATTCAACGAGGGGCTTACATGAGACATTCCGCAAGATTGCTGGCTTCGGCCGCGGCGCTGTTTTTGGCCGGGTCGACGGGCTTTGCCGCCGACATCATCGGCGAGCCGGCGGTGAATTATTGCCGCACCGTGGGCACATCGGACCTGGTGCTGACCGACAACATGGTCGAGCTCAAGGACCATGTGGTGAAGCTGATGGACGAGTCGGTCGCCGTCGCCAACAGCCCGGAATGGATCAACTCGTCGCGTCCCGCCTTCGTCTGGGCGTCTGAAGCCAAGGTCGCCTGCGGCATGGCCTATGGCTACCTCAAGACGAACTATAAGGACGAAGACACGCTCAACAAATGCGAGTGCTTCCACGACCGCATGGTCGAGTATATGCACTGAGCTGACGGGCGTGCGCCGCGCCGACCGTTTGCAATGATGACGATGCAAGCCCGGGCGGAAGCCTCAGCGACCATGCGGCCGGCTGCCGCGCATGCCGGCAGGACGCCGGATCTCCGACGCGAACGTTGGCGAGCCATGGCGCTCGCCCTTGCGGTAGCGGCGGCAGCGTCTGGATGCCAGTCCAAGAGCGGCGCATCGGACGTGCTCGATCCGTCGGCGATCGCAGCGCCGGCCGGCCAGGCGGGCGCCGCCGCGGCGCAGCAGGCAAGCAGCGCGACCACTGGCAACCCGGCCCCCGCGGCACAGAGCGCCGGAATCGCGACCAGCGCGACGTCCAGCGGCCCGACCTCGGCCGTGGCAGCGAAGGCCAACCTGATGCTCGGCACGGGGCCGACTAAGGTGACCATGCTGCTGCCGCTTTCGGCGCCCGGCAGCACGGGCGAGAACGGCCGAAAGATGTATGACGGCGCGCGGCTCGCAATGGCCGATCTCGGCGACAAGCTGCTGACGCTGACGATCCAGGATACGCGCGGCGACAGCGGCTACGCCAAGGACCTCGCGGTGAAGGCGATCACGTCGGGCACGGCCAAGGTCGTCGTCGGCCCGTCCGAGCTCGCGGCCGCGCAGCACCTTGCCAAGCTCTCAGGCTCCAAGCGGCCGCCGGTGCTGGCGCTGGCCGACAATTTCGCCGGCGGCCCCGGCGTCTATTCCGTGCGGCTGAGCGAAGCCGACAGCGCCGCGGCCGGCGCGGCGGCAATCGCCGGCAAGGGCGCCAGGAAATTCGTGCTGATGGTGCCGGCGGGCGCGGATTCAAGCGCCGTCGAATCCCGGGTGGCCAACGCGCTCAGCATCTACGGCGCCACGCTTGCGGTGACCCTGCCCTATTCCCCGACCGATGGCGGCGCCAAGGTGGTGTCCGACATGGGCTCGCTGGTCGAGGCGCCGGATGCCGTCGTCCTCGCCTGCGGCGACGGCAGCCCGGCCGCGGTGCTTGCGGCGCTGAAGGCGAAAGGCATTCCGGGCAAGACGGTGACGCTGATCGGCACCGACCGCTGGCTCGAGCGGCCAGTGGATCCGCTCTATGAGGGCGCCTATATCGCGACGCTCGACCAGAGCGAGACCGGGCCGATCGCCGACCGCTTCAAGGCGACCTACAACTACCAGCCGGACGTCAACGTGGCCTATGCTTACGACATGGTGGCGCTGAGCGCCGGCATAGCGAGCTCCGCCGGCCCCGACGGCTTCAACAAGCAGGTGCTGGAAAACGCGACCGGCTTCCGCGGCTCGACCGGCCTGTTCCGCTTCCGCAGCGACGGCTCGAGCCAAAGGTCGATGCCGTTCTTCAAGGTGGAGAAGGGCCAGCTGAAGCTGGTGGAGAAGTCGACGGCGGGGTTTTAGAGGGCGGCTTTCGGGCCGGGGAGAAGTGGACATTTCCGACGCTGTTCAGACGAGGCAACTCAGCATCACGACACGCAGCGTGGCCGTTCTTTGTCTGGCGTATGTCGGCGCAACCGCCGTGCTGGCGCCCGCTACTTTTTTCGCGATGCTGACGGAATACACGCTGAAAAAATATTCGCTCGCCATTCCTGTCTTCGCGCTGCTAGGGATGGTTTGCGTGGCCGTGTCCTCCCGGCCTCGTTCCCCTTTGACTTTCATCGTTGAGAAATTGCGCGTCCGTGGCAAAGGCGCATTAATCGTAGTCGGCATTTTCGTTCTTTGCGCCGCCGCGTTCTCCACGCTCAAGCACGTCACGCCGCTCTATGTCCCGTTCTTTGCTGACCCATTCCTGGCATGGCTGGATGCCAAAATACATGGCGGCGATCCCTGGAGGGCGGCCCATGCGGTTCTTCCGCAACAGCTGGAGCCCGGCTTGTTTGTCCTTTACGGGCCGGTCTGGTTTATCCAGATGGTTGGCGTCGTTCTCGTCGCCGCTTTCACCAACGACCGCAATAGTCGAGCGCGCTACTTTTTGTCGTTACTGCTTGTTGCCGTCATTCTCGGCAGCGTGCTGCGGGTTATCGGCTCTTCGGCAGGGCCGATCTTCTTCGATCGGATGGGCGACGGCAACCGTTTCGCCGATCTGATATCCACGCTTGCGTCAAGTCCCTCGGGCGGGGCTATGATTGCCACCTCGGACTACCTCTATTCCTCTTACGCCCTTGACCGCACCGTCTTCGGAACCGGCATCGCGGCGATGCCGAGTCTGCATGTGGCCGTGGCCTTGCTTAACGCTCTATTCCTCTCACGCTCAGGCCGGATAGTCCGGTATTGGGGTTGGTTCTATTTCACAGCGATCATGTTCGGATCCGTCTACTTCGGCTGGCACTATGCCGTCGACGCTTACGTGGCCATCGCGGCAACGCTGCTGATTTGGAAATACTGTGGCCATCGCACGAATGTGCCGTCGTAACGCGCCCCGGCTACAGCTCGTTAGTTGAGCTGCTCCAATATTCCAGAGCTCGTCGCCACAACCAGTGCGACATAGATCTGGAACACCATTGCGCACACAGCAGCGGCCGAGATCGGCACACCAAATGGGACCACGCCTTTTCGATCCATGTGCTGGACATAGAGGCGGAAAGCGCCAGCAGGCAATATGAAGGGGTTTTTCACGAGCAACGTCGTGATGATCGCGAAGACAAGAAGGAAGAGGGTAAAGACCACAAGGCCGCTTTGACCAATCAGGAACGGCATTACCGCCATCAGCTTGACGTCACCGGCGCCAATCTTGCGCAGCACCCAGAAGGGAAAGAGCACAATGAATAGAAAGAGGCTGCTAAGCGCGCTTAGTGCCATCTCGAACCATGATCCTGATTGAACGGACACAAGTTGCAATGACCCAAGCCCCAGACAGAGGAGCAGGAGAACGGCGCGATTCGATATCTTCTGCGTCGTGAAATCGAGCCAAGCTATCCTTGCAAAAAGTGGTATGGTGAGTGCCTTCAGCACCAGCGACGCATAGAGCAACATTACGTCTGCCGTTCGATGTTTCGCACGCTGGAAGACAAAAGTTTCAAATTGTTGGCCACGGTCGGATCGTTGGGAGCGAGCTCATAGGCCTTGAGGAAGTTGTTCCGAGCGTCCTGCAGCTTGCCGCGCAGCAGGTAGGAGTAGCCGAGATTGTTATAGTACTCCGCCGTAGCGCCGAGCAGATGGTAGGCCCTGCTATAGGCCATATCGGCCAGATCGAAGCGCCGGATGCGGTCGCAGGATGCGGCAAGACCCAGCCAAGCGACACCGTCATTGGGCGCAAGCCGGGTGGCCTTGTAGAACAACGCCCCGGCATTGCCGTAATTCTCGGAGCGAAACTGCGTCTTGGCTTCGGTGACTGCCTGATCCGAGGCATAGTAGTCCACGTCACTGACTGTCTTCAAGCCGTCGAATGCGTCGCCGAAGGCGGTATAATCGCCTTTCGCCGGCTCGTTGGTGCGGACCACGCCGCCTGTGGAGTCGTTCGTCTGGCAACCGGCCAGAAAGATCAGCAGCAGGCTGGTCGCGACTGCGAGGCGCTTTGTCATTGTGTGTCCCACGAGTCCCCGACTCTATTTTAGAATCTAATCATATGATGTACTAGAAGAAAATGCCTCTCATGCGAATGATCACCGGCAAAAGGACGATCATCAACACCACTGGGAAGATGCAAATGCCCAGCGGAATCATCATTTTGACCGGTAGCACGTTGGCACGTTCCTCCGCCTGAAGGATTCTCTGTGTCCGCATTTCATCGCTGTAGACGCGTAACGCTTCGGTGAGGCTGGTGCCAAGTTCCTCTGATTGCCGGAACAGCACCGCCAAGGCCCTTGCTTCCTCCAGGCCGATACGGTCTGCGAGTTCCCGCAAAGAATCGCGAAGAGACTTGCCGGCGCGAAGTTGCAGATTCATGATCGAAAGTTGAACGCCCAGCCATTTGTGCGTTCCGGCCATTTCTTGGCACACTCGCTCGACCGCGGCCTCCAAGCTCATACCTGCATCCGCGCAGGTAATCATCATATCCATGAAATCGGGAAAGCCGCGACGGTAAATCTGTTTTTGAGCATTCTCGAAGCGATCCAGCGCAATACTTGGAATGACCAGGCAAGCCAAGCCAAACAACGAGGCTCCGGCCAATGAAATGAAGCCGGGTATTTTCGGCGGCAACACCATTGCCAACAGGGTGTAGCAGATAAGAAAGGCAAGGGCGACGGCGCCAATTCGCGACAGGGTGTAAAGAGCCGGCGCGCTCGCGTGGTAGAAGCCGGCCCGAAACAATCTGGCCTCAAGGGCATTTGGCTCACCGCGCTCTTTCTCCAGCGCACGGAAATAGGCTTCAACAGGCCGCTGAGCCGAAATCTTGACCAGTTGCTCTTGGACACCCAGGGACCGCCGGTTGACGACCCCCTCCGATATCAAGCTTTCAGTGACCAGCCTTCGCGTTTGAAAGGCGGGCAATAAAACGAATGCGCCGAACAGAAACAGCGCCGCCGCAGCCGCAAATACCGACAGGGAAACGAGAAGCTCGGAACCCAGAATGTTCAACAAGAGGTTTATGTTCGGCTCCAATCAAAAATCGAAATTTACCATACGATACATGATGAAGTCGCCGAGTAGCGCCCAGATGCCGAAGAGTGTGAACACCGGAAAGATGAGCGGGTTGCCCCAAACAGCTCCGTAGTAGCTCGGGGCAACGAGCGCTAGGATAGCGAACATCACTATCGGAAAGAGCGAGATGACCCAGGCCGAAAAGCGCCCTTCTGCCGATAGGGCCCTGATCTTCAGCCGAAGCTTTTGCCGCTCGCGCAGAACCTTGGACAGGTTGGCAAGGATATCCGTGAGATTGCCGCCTGTCTTAGATTGAATGGACAGAGACACAGAGAGAAGATGCAGCCCCTCGAAACCGACACGCTCCGATAGCTTTCGTGCCGCCTGCTCTATGCTCAGGCCGAAAGTGACCTCGTCGGCGACAATGCCGAATTCGGTGCCGAGCGGATCAGGCATTTCGCGGCCAACCAACCCAATCGCCACCGAGGCCGGATGGCCGGCGCGCAGAGAGCGCACAATCATATCCAAGGCGTCTGGCAATTGGCGGGCAAACTTCAAGATTCGCTTGTTGCGGGCCCGGCGGAGAAATAGCAGAGGCAAGACAAATGCTACGAATGCAAAGCAAATTAGGGCTGGAAGCGCGGAAATACCCGTCAGCAGCTTCAAAAGCAGCGCTACGATCAGCCCAGCCAGTACGAAGATCGCAACGAATGTCAGCGGATTCCCGGTTATACCTGATTGGGTGTAGAGCCTGTTGAGCGCAATCGCCCCGAACACGTAATCGCCAGACTCGGTCAGTCCACGTTCGCGCAGCAGGCTCTGCAGGGCCTGCTCCGCGGGGGCCTCATCCGCCAAGCGCTTGAGTCGTCGGTTTATCGTGCCGGTGCGATCGCGACCTCTTACATAAGTGACATAGAGCGCCTCGGCTGCCAGGATGACTGACGCTGCCGCCAGCACGTAGACGAAGTAGATAAGCGTCTCGCTACTTATCATCAGAGGGGGACCTGCGGGTTGAAAGCGTCCTTGGCGAAGTGCAGGCCGAGCGTTGCCGCCTCCTGGGCAAAGCGGGGGCGGATTCCGGTGGCGCGAAATTCGCCGATAATTTGCCCGTCTGCTGCCACCTCGCGGCGAACAAAATGATAGAGTTCCTGGAGTTGGACGACGTTCCCTTCCATGCCGGTCAATTCCGAGATGGAAATAACGCGCCTGCCACCATCGGCCAGACGCTGCGTCTGCACGATGATGTCGATGGCGGACGCAATCTGGGCGCGGATCGATTCCTGAGTCATCGGCAGGCCAGCCATGCCGACCATCTGCTCTAGACGCGACAGCGCATCGCGCGGCGTGTTGGCGTGGATGGTGGTCATCGAGCCTTCATGGCCGGTGTTCATGGCCTGCAACATGTCGAAGGCTTCCTCACCACGCACCTCGCCGACGATGATGCGGTCGGGGCGCATGCGCAGTGCGTTCTTGACCAGCTCGCGTTGGCGGACTTCACCCTTGCCCTCGACATTGGGCGGGCGCGTTTCGAGGCGACCGACATGCGGCTGCTGCAATTGCAATTCCGCCGCGTCCTCGATGGTAATCAGTCGTTCCTTGGCCGGGATATAACTCGACAGAGCATTTAGCAGCGTGGTTTTGCCGCTGCCGGTACCACCTGAAACTAGGATCGACTTACGCGCCTGGACGGCGATCCGCAGCAGATCAATCATGGGCTGGCGGATCGAGTTGAAGGCCATCAAGCGTTCAAGCGAATAGGGATTTCTGGAGAATTTTCGGATCGAGACGAGCGGACCATCAACTGAGACCGGTCGCACGGCGACATTGACGCGCGACCCGTCTTCGAGGCGCGCATCGACCATCGGCGCGGATTCATCGACCCGTCGCCCAATGGCTGAGACGATTTTATTGACGATCCGCAGCAAATGCGCCTCGTCCCGAAAGCGGATCGAGGTCTCCTCAAGCACGCCGCGACGCTCAATAAAGACGTGGTTGTGAGTATTGATTAGGATATCGGCAATTGAATCGTCCTTGAGCAGCGGTTCAATCGGGCCGAGACCTAGCATCTCGTCGGCCGTATCGCTTGTCAGCTGATCCAACTCACGCGCGTTTAGCGGAACATTTCTGCCGCGCACAAATTCCCGCACGATCGGCCGGATTTCATTCAGGATCTCGTCCTTAGAGGCGTTTTCAAGGGCCGTCAGATTGAACCTGTCTATGAGATGCCGATGCAAATCGACCTTGAGCGACAGAAAATCGTCGGATGCTGGCTCGGCCTGCGCCGGCTGCACGACTACCGTGCCATTGGCAATCGCGGGCGCCGACGTCGATTGCGGCGCCCGCTGCTCACTTGGCCCTTTGATGAAGCGACCCAACATGCCGCCCGCCCTTTTGATATCCCCAGACTGGAAACTAAGCGTTAACCACGAGGGGCACAAGCGGCGCGAGGCAAAGCACCGACAATTACTTGCGACATAGTTAAAAAAGTGGCGGTGATGCCACATAACTATTTCTGGTCAATCTTTAGCTCC
This sequence comes from Mesorhizobium sp. M2A.F.Ca.ET.042.01.1.1, assembly GCF_003997405.1. Taxonomy (NCBI): domain Bacteria; kingdom Pseudomonadati; phylum Pseudomonadota; class Alphaproteobacteria; order Hyphomicrobiales; family Phyllobacteriaceae; genus Mesorhizobium; species Mesorhizobium sp. M2A.F.Ca.ET.042.01.1.1. The sequence continues at coordinate 32,962 of NZ_RZRX01000006.1, read as the reverse complement.
AGACTAAAGTCCTAGGACCTTTGCCGCAGCGGGAGCGACGATGCCCCTAAGCCATTAGATATAAAGAAGTATGTAGGAACCCTAATTCAACCGCAAAAAGGCCTAACCGTGGCCGAATTGTGAACGAATGGTTAAGGAGACTTGAAAAATGAAGCGAATCAAACCCTTGTCGCAAATGAAAGTGCGAAAAGTCGAGTATTGAAAGGTTAAGCTTCCGTTAATCCGTTTGACACTGCTTTTTCGCACGACCTAGGATTGAAGGTGACGGGGGATGCTTGGGTATGGGGTTCATCCTTAGGCTCGTCTCGTCGGGTTCAAACCTCCAAAGGGAGAAATTGGCATGAAGAAGCTCATGACGATGGCCCGGCAGTTCCGCGACGATGAAAACGGCGCTGCCATGGTCGAATATTCCATTCTGATCGGCATCATCGCCGGCGCGGCGATCCTGGCGATCGTTGCCATCGGCGGCTGGGTGAGCGGGCGCTTTACGGGCCTCTGCGGTATCCTTGATGGCAAGGGCATACTTACCGCGACCACCAAAGGTACCTGCAAGGCATCCACCGGTACCGGTACTTGAGGCTATTCGATCAGGCCTGGATCAATTGATCCAGGCCTGACGGGAGAACGCAAATGGGTAAACTTATCGAAATGGCCCGGCGGTTCCACGACGACGAAAACGGCGCTGCCATGGTGGAGTATTCGATCCTGATCGGCATCATAGCCGGCGCGGCGATCCTGGCGATCGTTGCAATCGGCGGCTGGGTAAGCGGGCGTTTTACCGGCCTATGCGGCATTCTCGACGGCAAGGGCCTGACGGCGACCGCCGGGACTAGTGGTACGTGCAAGGCAACAACCGGCACTGGTACCTGATTCTTCGTTCAGGCACGGATCACGGGTAAAATTGATCCGTGCCTGAACGGTCGCAAGGCTGACGTGGCCGGCGTTTCTCGGCCTACTTGGGGTTTGGGGTTATGCGCGCCAATACAATCGTGATGATCGTTCTCGCCTGCGTTTTCGGCATGCTTGCGGTCGTCCTCGCCAATTTCTGGCTGGCTAGCCAGCGCAATGCGCTCGCACGAGGCAACGATGTCCCGAGCGACACCGTCGTCGTCGCGGCCGTTCCTCTCAAGTTCGGTGACACACTGACCGACAACAAGCTGCGCGAGATTGCGTGGCCGGCAGGCGCCGTGCCCACCGGCTCGTTCAAGACAGTCAAGGAGGCCTTGGCCGGCAACGGCACGCGCCAAGCGTTGCAAGCCATCAGTACCAATGAGCCGGTACTTGCCAGCAAGATCACGGGTGCCGGTCAGCGCGCAACACTTTCAGCGGTTCTTACGGAAGGCATGAAAGCAGTTTCCATCAGGGTCAACGACGTGTTGGGCGTTGCGGGCTTCGTGTTTCCCGGCGACCGGGTGGATATCCTCCTCACGCGCACGACGAACGATAGCGGCGTCGCGAAGAGTTTCGTCGATGTCCTGTTGCAGAGCGTCAAGGTTCTTGCAGTCGACCAGGTTGCCGACGAGAGCAAGGACAGCCCCACCGTGGTCAAGGCCGTGACTGTGGAGGTCAGCACCAAGGACGCGCAGAAGCTGACACTGGCGGCTGGGGCGGGACAATTATCCCTGGCGCTGCGGCAAGCGGCAGGTAACAAGGGCGAAGCGACGGAGCGTGTGACGGTTGCCGATCTGACCGGCGACACGCCGGAGGATGTCGCCAAGAGGCAGGCGGAACTGGACCGGCAGAAGGCAGCCGATGCTGCGGCCGCCGAAGAACGCAAACGCGCCAACGATAAGATAGACGGCTTGGCGCAGGCGGTGGAGCGGGTTGGAAGTCAGATTGACGAATTGAGCAAGGTCAAGCCCGCGCCGGTCGTTGCTGAGGCGCCGGAGGTAAAGGAAGTCGTCAAGGAGGTCGTGAAATACATTCAGCCGGAGCCTCCGGCCCGCGCGACGATCGGCGTCTTCCGTGGAGTGAAGCTCGAAACTTACGACGTGCCGCGACAACATTAGAACCAAGCGGTAAGCGGGGGCTGCCGATTGACAGCCGGGGAGACGGGGAATGCAGAAGTTATGGCTTAGGATAGCGGCGGTCGCGCTATCCTTGTTGATTGCACCGGCGACGCTTGGCCATCCGGCCAGGGCGGCTGACCGGTTCATTGATGTATCGAGTCCATCGCTGCATCGCGTTTTCGTGCCCGTCTCTCAATCCGCCACCATCCAGGTGAACGCCACTTTGGGCGACATCGTGGTCGGCGACGAGAAGATCGCCGACGCGCAGCCGATGACCGACAAGACGCTCTACATCATCGGCAAGACCGTCGGCACGACCACCGTCAATCTGTTTTCCGAGGACAAGCGCTCGCTCGGCGCCATCCAGATCGAGGTCGGCCAGGATGTCAGCGACATGGCAGCGGCGATCCGGCAGGTGGCGCCAAAGGCGCGCATCGAAATCGGTTCCATCAACGGCAAGATCAGGCTTTCCGGCCATGTCAAGGATGCTGCAACGCTGGCATCCATCGTGGAGGTAACCCAGCAATATGGGCCGGACGCGATCATCAACTCTGTGACGATCGATGACAGCCAACAGGTCAATCTGTCGGTGCGCATCCTTGAGGCCAAGCGCAATGCCGGTCGCGATCTCGGCGTGTCGTTCCGAGGACACAACAGCAGCGGAACCACGCGCTTTGGTACCGGCAACGGTGCAGTCGATAAAGACAACGTTGTGGCTGGGCCAGGCGATATTGTGACCGGACTCCTGTCGAACAGCAATCCGTTCGGAGCATTGATTACCCAGATCATATCCAGCAATGTAAAGGTCGACCTAATTATCGAGGCGCTTGAGCAGAAGGGCGTCGTGCGCCTTCTGGCCGAACCAAATCTCACGACTGTTTCCGGCGAGGTCGCCAGTTTCAATGCCGGTGGCGAGGTACCGATCCGCAGCATAGGCACCGATGGCGAGATCCAGATCGTATACAAGCAGTTCGGCGTTAATCTGAACTTCACGCCCGTCGTGCTCGACGACGGCAAGATCCACATCAAACTGGCACCCGAAGTCAGCGACCTAACGGGATTTACGCCCGCCGGCGACCCGATCTTCACCAACCGCAAGCTGTCGACCACGGTGGACCTGCGCGACGGCCAGAGCTTCGCTGTGGGCGGGCTGCTCTCCAGCAAGAACACGAGGCTTCAAGAGCAGGTGCCGTGGCTTGGCCAAGTGCCAATCATCGGCGCGCTGTTTCACAATTCGAGCACACAGAAGGAAGAGACCGAGCTGGTCATCATCGTCACGCCGAATGTCGTGCGTCCAGTTAAGCCTGGCCAACAATTGGCGACACCATTCGACAAGACCAAGCCGGCCAACGATCCGGAACTGATGCTGCTCGGCCAGCTCGAAGTCAATAAGGACATGATCCGGATGTATGAGCATGGCGACGGGGTCACCGGTCCTTATGGCCACATGCTCGACGTCAAATCGAAGGACAAGCTGCTCTATGTCAAAAAGTAAGCTCCTGCTCGTTCTTCTTGGCTCCAGCCTGCTCGCGGGCTGCGCGGCCGACTATCTGAACAATTACGACACGATGACACTGGCATCGGGCGACTCGCAGAAGACCAATCAGCTGCTGCAGACGGTCGATCCGTACAACCCGGCTTCCAACAACACGAAGATCGAGGGTGACGGCGCGCGGTCTGTCGGCGTCGTGCAGAAATACAAACTTCCGCCAAGCACGTCCGCGCCGACGACGAACATGACAGTCAATGTCGGGCCGTCCGGGACGAGCACACAATGAACTGAACGAAAGGAAGCGGTTGCATCAGGCATGCGAGGCGCCTGACACCACGGGGTAAGGGGTAGGCCATGCTGCGGACGATTCGCGCGTTCTGGCACGATCAGAGTGGGATAGCGCTGATACTAGTCAGCGTCATGTTGCCAGCCATTATCGGCTTGTCCCTGCTGGCTATCGACATGAGCCGGATGAACAATCTGGACAACGACTTGCAGAAGGGCACGGACGCCTTGGCACTCGCTGCAGCCGCTGAATTAAGCGGCAGATCTGACGCGTGGACGCGCGCCGAGAATGCTCTCACAAACCTGGTATCCAATAGCACAATGTTCTCTGACGGTGGGTCTGTTTCGCTAACCACCGGCGCTGGAGCAGCCACCGTTGACGCGACCTACCCTGCTTGCCGATCGAAAGGGCAAATCTCGTGGTGCTTCCTGGCAAGTATTCCAACGAACGATTCGGATCCTATTACGTCGGCCAACTATGCCGCCTCGCCAATAACGACCCGTTTCATCCAGGTATGGGCCCAGCCGGAAGGCTTCACGCCCATGTTCCCGGTCTCCGTTTCGTCCTCAGGAAGTGCGACCGACAAGAGCTATAATCTTACCGCTGTCTCGGTGGCGGGTTTTACATCGGGCGTTTGCAATTACACCCCCGTCTTCATGTGTAATCCCTATGAGATGGTGAATGGCACCAATACAGCGGGTGGCGTCACGCTGGAGCAGGCCGTAACGGATCCGGCAGTCCATCGCCGGCTAATCGAACTTCGAATGGTTGGGAACAATGCGGCCTATGGTCCTGGCAATTTCGGTTTCCTGCAGCCGCCGGACGGCGTCGGCAATGGTGCGCAGGCACTAGCCCAAACAATCGCCACATCGAAGCCGCTGGGTTGCTATTCGGCGCAGGGGGTAAACACCAAAACCGGCCAGAACACGGGACCGGTTCAGGACGCCTTCAATGTCCGATTTGGAATCAACGCCAGCGGCAATGCCTTCAACACCCCGGAATACGGCCCAGCGGAAAATGTACGCAAGGGCGGAGTACGGTCCAACGGAAACTCGAACCAGTGTCCACAATACAATCAGCTGACATTTAACGGCCCCGGTAACAAGGGCCTGCCGAGAGATCAGACGACACCGTATATGGGTGGCCGTATGGGAGCCGGAGACTACCTGCTTCTTGGGGCGGGGAACTATTGGCAAACTAATTTTGGGAGTGCCTCTTATCCCAGTGCTTGGAATACAACCACGCCGACTCGTTATGAAGTCTACAAGTACGAACGTGCCGCTTTGGCGAATGGAACGCTACCCCCATCGCCCCCCACTGCCGCTCAGTCGCTAGTCGGTGTGCAGTCAACTGGCGGAGAGGTTGGAACGCCACCCAGCGGCTGTCAGCCACCGGTGACGACTGTCGATCGCCGCCTACTCTATGGCGCGCTGTTGAATTGCAATGCGCTTGAGGCTGCCGGGTACGATCTCAACGGCAACAGTACCAACCTCCCCGTCGAAGCCTTCGCCAGCTTCTTTCTGACCGAGCCGGTAGCGTCAGCCTCCTCCGACGCCTCGGTCATGGTGGAACTGGTGGACATCAGCGGACGCGAGGGTCAGGGTACACTCGACAACTTCCTGCGCAATGAAGCGCAACTCTATCGGTGACGGCAATGTCGAAGCTGCTGTCCCGCATATTTCAGCGTTTTTGGTCCGATCAGCGCGGTACCGTCATCGTCGAGATGAGTCTGGTGGCGCCGCTCATGTTGCTCCTGTCGGCCGGCGTGTTTGAATTCGGCAATCTCATTCACGACAAGCTTTTAATGGAAGCAGGTCTTACCGACGGAGCCCGGTTCGCCGCCCGCTGCAACAGCAAGCTCTATACTGACGCCGGGCTCGCGGCGATCGATTGCGCGGACCGGGCAAAGAACATCACCGTGTTCGGCAATATAGCGGGGACGGCGCCCGCACGTATCCCCGGGTGGCAAAAATCGGATGTCACTATCGACTCCACCACCTGCGTGAACGCTATCGATTCAAGCGGCACTGTCCTCTATCTGTCGACGACATCGCAGGTCTGTATCGTCACGGCGTCCGGCACTTACAAATACAGCGAACTGGATAGCGTCGGCCTGCTGTCATTATTCAACATCACCACCGTCACACTGGGGACCAGCCATCAGGAGCGGTTGATCCGATTTTGATGATGCTGAAACGATTCCTACGAGCGGAAGATGGAGCGACGATGGTCGAGATGGCCATCGCGATGACGCTTCTGCTTACTCTTACCTTGGGTTTTGTCGATTTCGGTTACGCATTTTATCAATGGAACGCAGCGACCAAGGCGGTGCAGATCGGTGCAAGGCTCGCCTCCGTCTCCGATCCAGCCGTCAACGCAGCCACGCTTGCAGCGGCCGACCCAGGTACAAATCCAGGAGCCCCGATTACGGCTGGAACATACTCGTTCGAGTGCAAATATTCCGGCAGCACAGGCTCGTGTAACGGCAATTCCGCGATATTCAACGCTGCTGCTTTCAGCCGCATTTTCCGCGGTGATACGGCAGCGACTAATGATGATGCCTGCCCGGGACTGGCCGCCAACCAACGACCGGGGATGTGCCAATTTTTTCCCGGCTTGCAACGCGCCAATGTCGTGGTGACCTATACCGCCACCGGCCTCGGTTACCAGACGCGCTTGGGTGGCCCAGTGCCGACTATCACCGTCAGCCTACAGAACGTTCCGTTCCAATTCTTCTTCTTGGGCGGGCTGCTCGGGTTTGCAGATAAAACGATGCCATCCATGCTGAGTACAGTAACGGGTGAAGATTTAAAGAGTACGTCACCATGAACGCCATCGACACAAGAGTTCTCCCAACCAAGCGCAAGCAGGTAGCCCTGTTTTCGTCGGATCCGAATTTCAAGCGCGACGTCACCACGCGGCTCGATGCGCTGGCGATCTATGACGTCAAGGTCTCGGATGCGGCGGAGTTCCTGAAGGGGCCGCCTGTCGACAGCCGTCCAGGCATCATCATCCTCGACCTCGGCAATGGCGAGCTGCTCGGCAATCCGGCGATCGTCGAGGCGCGCGGGGCCTGGGCGTCGGTGCCGCTGATCGCGATTTCGGACGAGCTCACCTCCGAGCAGACGCGCGTGCTGGTGCGCATGAACGCGTCCGACTGGCTGCACAAGCCGCTCGACGCCAAGGAGCTGCTCAACGCCGTCACCTTCCACGACACCGGCAGCCAGGGCACAAAGAGCCGCATCATCACCTTCATTGCCGCGAGCGGCGGCGCCGGCGCCACCACGCTGGCGATCTCGGCGGCGGAGTACCTTGCCTCCAAGTCGGCCGAGCGGGCGGCCGCGACCTGCCTCGTCGACCTCGACTTCCAGAGCGCCAATTGCGGCGCCTATCTCAACCAGTTCAACCAGTTCGACCTCTCCGGCATCATCGGCCAGCCGGACCGGCTCGATGTCGAGCTGATGGACGTCATCAAGCTGTCGCGGCCGTCGGGCCTCACGCTCTATTCCTTCGAGCGGCCGCAGCTGCCGTTCGAGCCGCACGGTTCCGATTTCGTCTTCCGGCTGCTCGACCTCGTCGCCTACCGCTTCGACGACATCGTTATCGACCTGCCCAACATCGAGACGCCGTGGCACGATTCGGTGCTGCGCACGAGCGACGAGATCTTCATCGTCTTCGAGCTCAACGTCGCTTCGCTGAGGCAAGGCAAGCGGCTCTACAAGAAGATCCGCGAATTGCGCGGCAACAAGGTCAGCATCACGCTGGTCGCCAACAAGCACAAGCGCAAATGGTTCGGCAACCACTTCTCGCGCAGCGAACTGGAGAAGATCTTCAAGGCGCCGCACATCAAGTCGCTGGCGCTGGACAATACGCTGCTGGCCGATGCGCTCAATCGCGCCATCCTGCCCTCCGAGGTGGACGGACGCGCGCGCTTCAACAAGGACTTGAAACGCATGTTCAAGGAGCGGCTGGACAATGCCCAGCGCTAGGCGCTTCGCTGCAATGCATCTGGCCGGCGCGTGCCTCGCCGGGCTGACGCTGGTGTCGGCCTGCGATTTCGCGCAGGCCGCATCGGGGCTGCCGCCGCTGCCCGCCATGGGCCCAAGCCTGCGCAAGGCGGTCGCCTTTGAGACCGGCGAGCAGCCGGGCACGATTGTCATCCGCAAGAACGAGAAGGCGCTCTATCTGGTGACCGGCCAGGGCCAGGCGCTGCGCTATCAGATCAGCGTCGGCCGCGACGGCTTCGGCTGGACCGGAACGGTCAAGATCGCCTCCAAGACCGAATGGCCCGAATGGCGTCCGCCCAAGGAAATGCGCGCGCGCCAGCCGGAACTGCCGGCGATGGTGCCGGCCGGTCCCTACAATCCGCTCGGCGCCAGGGCGCTTTATCTTTCGCGCGACGGGCGCGACACGCTCTATCGCATCCATGGCACCAACGATCCCAGGGGCGTCGGTTTCGACGGCACGTCCGGATGCTTCCGGCTGACGAACACCGATGTGATCGATCTCTTCAAGCGCGTCTCGGTGGGGGCAAAGGTGGTGGTTGAATGACGATGATCAGCGAGCCGGACGTTCCGGCAATCGAACTCGGTCACCGGGAGGCCGTTCCGGGAAAGCCCAGCCGCGCCAGGATGATCGGCGTCATCGCCGTCGGCGCGTTGCTTGTCACCGCCATCAACGTGACGGCCGCGGTCTATCTCTATCGCGGCGTCAACGACCTCAAGACTATCGAGGCGCGGCTGGATCAGCTCGGCCAGTTCGAGCAGCGCATCGGCGCCCGCATCGACACCGTCAACAACGGTTTCCAGAGCCGGTTCGAGACGCTGGACCGCCAGCTGCAGGCGAATTTCGGCCGGATCAACGGCAATGTCGCCAGGCTGGAGCAAGGCCAGCCGGTCGCCGCCAGCGCGCCGGCGCCCGGCGCGCCCGAGCCGGCCATGCTCAGCAACACAACGGTGGCGGATGCTTCAGCGGCTTATGAAGGCGGCGCCGATCCCGCCGACGCGCAGCCCTCGTTCAAGCGCAAGGTCGCGCCTCCCGGCCCCAATCCGTCCTACCAGCGCATCCAGCAGCCCGACGGCAAGGTCTACTACAAGAAGATCAACTGATCGCGCGGGCGGCCGCCTGAGCCCGACCGCCTATAGATCGCGCTGCAGCGCCAGCATACGCACCGAACGTGCCTCGGCGCGCAATTTCGCCTCGCGCAGGAAAGCAACGTGGCAATAGGCGCACGCCGCGAGACCGAGGCACAACACCAGGCAGTTCTGCAAGCTTAGATCGACCATAACCGAGAACTGGAGACCATGGGGTGTGACGAACGCGGCAACGGTGCTCGCCGTTTCCGCGTGACTGCTCTGCGCCATCATAAGCCCCGCGAAGATCAGGGCTGCGTGATTGGCCAGAAAGAAGCCGGCCGACCTCTTTGCCTGGCAAATCATCCAGCAAGCGCCCGCCGCGAAAACAAGGATAGCGGCGTCGACGGCCATCGACCCGCCGAGATAGACATGCGCCTGCTGCCAGAACATGGTCGAGTAAGGCCGCAGCTCGAGCCAGGCGTGCCAGACAGCGGGGCTCGCCGGATAAAAGCCGAGAAGCAGCGCCGCCATGCGCTCCGCCGCCAGCAGAACCAGCATCAGGGCCGGAAAGGCATAAAGCAGGATCGGCTTGCGCATCATGTCATCCCCTCGACATCCGATGACCGATTCTAGGATGCATTGGTTGCGCGAGACTTAACGCAACGCCTTGCTTTTCAAGGAATGTCGCTCATGTCTAATGTGCGGATCTAATGTGCGGACGGATCAACGGTCGGGGTGGCGCCGTGTCGACAGGAGCTAACGGGTTGGGCTCGAGCAGCATCACCGGCTGTCGGCGCGATCCCATGGAGGCCCGCGCGTGAGCCAGGCGAGACCGCCCAGCCGCCCGCTGCTGGCGCCGATGCTCGGTGGTCTCGGGCTGCTCGCCGGCATGCTGCTGATCGCCGAGGGCAGGCGCTGGCTGCCGCCCGACCCGCCTCCGGTCGCGCCGACCCAGGATGCCGGCGACCTCGAGCCTGCCTCTCAGGTCCCGGTTCAAGACACGCGGCCGGGCGAGCCGGCACGCAAGATCGCCGAGGATCTCATTGCGCCGCCGCCGCTCGACCCATCCGGGATCGAGCGCATCGAGCCGCGCGCTCCGCTCGGCGAACTCGGGCTCGCGCCGCGACCGAAGACGCCGATGCCGCGGGATTGGCGCGAGACGCTGCTTTTCGGTCCGGTCGCGATCTCCTCGGCGGTCTTCGAGGCCATGGGACGCAGGGTCGCCATCAGCGGCACGATCGGCATGGACCCCGACAGGACCTGCACGTTCGACAACACTGCCTGGCCCTGCGGCCAGCGCGCGCGGGCCGCCCTCAACGCCTGGCTGCGCGGCCGGGCGCTCAAATGCCTGCTGCCGCCGGATGCCGACCGCTTCGCCATCGCCGCGCCCTGCGCGCTCGGCAAGCAGGATGTCGGGGCCTGGCTGGTCTCCAACGGCTGGGCGCTGGCCGCTCCCACCGGCATCTACGGCAAGGCGGAAGCGGTGGCGAGAGAAGCCAGGATGGGCATTTTCGGACCGCCGCAATAGCGCCGGTTTCCGTCACGGAATTGCGTGAAAGCAGAATGGTCAGAGCGGTTCGGCACTTTTAAAACTTGGCCTGATCCAACGGCAGCCGGTGCGCCGGATCCAGCGCTTCCATGGAGAAGAAGCCGACTTTGCATCAAATTGTACGCTTCCCTGAAACCGAAATTGCAACGGACCTCCTGTAAAGCAATGCGTCGAACAGGAGATTGGCCCTTGACCACGAAAACACCGATCGCGCCGGCTCAAACGTGGAAGCACCTCATCTTGCTGGCCGTGCTTGGCACCGCCGGCTGCGTCGCCCTTTCGCTGGCGCTGAACTACCTGATGCTTTTCAGCGACAGCCTGACGCCGTTCGCCCGCGGGGCCGCCACGGCCATCATCGTGCCGATCGTCATCGGCCTGCCACTGTTTGCCCTCACCGGCTGGCAACAGATCGAGATCCGCCGTTACCGGCAGGAACTCACCAAATCCGGCACCTACGATCAGCTGACCGGCTGTCTGAACGGCAAGGTGTTCACATCGATGGTCGACAGGAGAGCGGCGAGGCCGGCCGGTCCGCGCTCCGGCGCGTTTCTGGTCATCCATCCGGAGCATCTGGCGTCGATCAACCTGCGCTTCGGTCTGGAATGGGGCGACGAGGCCTTGCGCTTGATCGCATCGGCCATCCGATCCGCGGTGCGCAAGGACGATCTGATCGGCCGTCTCGGAACCTCGATGTTCGGCGTCTTCCTGCCGGGTGCGAGCGACCAGGACGCCAAGGAGATCGGCGAGCGTATTCGCGGCGCGGTCGGCGAGATCTATTTCGCGCCGAAGGGCGACAAGGACGTGCTTGCGATCAGCGTCGGCGGCGTCGTCTTCGAACATGAGCTCGATTTCGAGGACATGTACCGCTTCGCGGAGGAAGGCATGGCAGAGGCCCCCGACGAAGCCGGCCTGCGGCTGTCGCACGTCACCAACTGAACCGGCGCGATCGGTCTGCTTCTTGGCCGCACCGGCAAATGCGGCTGGGCTATGGTGGCGCTGGAACTGGAGGCCTCGCCCGGAATCGAACCGGGAGTGAAGGATTTGCAGTCCTCTGCGTGAACCATTCCGCCACGAGGCCTCGCAGGCGCGACATTGCCATGGGTTGGCGCCAGACCCATCGTCAGGCGCTGCCCGATGCGGCAATTACAGGGAAGGCTGGTGCTGCGAGAGAGGATTGAACTCTCGACCTCTCCCTTACCAAGGGAGTGCTCTACCACTGAGCTACCGCAGCCTGCGATGGCGGCGCTTCTGCCATATCGAACCGGCAAGCGCAAGGCCAAGAAAAACCCAAAGCGTCGCATCTGATTCCTGGCCGCCATTAAGCGGTTTGGGGCGGTATGCGCGGCCGATCCACAGCGTGAAACCCGCCGGACGGCCTGCTTTCATGACATAGGCGCGTTAAAATGTTAGCCATTGCGGAATCGTGGCCGGCTGAGCCGCCGGTCAGGGATGGATGATGAACGACAAGACAAATCCACCGAAAAAGGGCGAAGCCGCGCGCAAGGAACGGTTGGCCGAGGCGCTGCGCGCCAATCTGCAGAAGCGCAAGGCGCAGACGCGTTCGCGGCGCGCTGGCGACGCCGATCAGCGGTCGGAAGGCTTGCCGGCTGCTGGAAAAATGCACAAGGACTGACCAAATCAGCCATACTGCCCGGCCATAGTCGGTCCGGTTTTAGGAAAATCCTATTTCTTGAACCAAGCCGGCCAATGGTCTAAGCCGGGCGCATCAACCGATTGAACCGGCCTGTTCTGGCCGAGGGGACGTTTTCTTATGGATCGCATCAGAATTGTCGGCGGCAATAAGCTGGCCGGTACCATTCCGATCTCGGGCGCCAAGAACGCGGCACTGCCGCTGATGATCGCCTCGCTGCTCACCGACGACACGCTGACGCTCGAAAACGTGCCGCATCTGGCCGATGTGGAGCAGCTGATCCGCATCCTCGGCAACCACGGCGTCGACTATTCCGTCAACGGCCGCCGCGAGAGCCAGCAGAAAGGCTATTCGCGCACCATCAATTTTTCCGCCCGCAACATCGTCGACACCACCGCGCCTTACGAGCTGGTGTCGAAGATGCGCGCCTCCTTCTGGGTTATCGGGCCGCTGCTTGCCCGCATGGGGGAGGCCAAGGTGTCGCTGCCCGGCGGCTGCGCCATCGGCACGCGGCCGGTCGATCTGTTCCTCGAGGGGCTGCAGGTGCTTGGCGCCGAACTCGACGTCGACAATGGCTATGTCCTGGCCAAGACCCGGAATGGCCGCCTGGTCGGCAATCGTTACGTCTTCCCGAAGGTCTCGGTCGGCGCCACCCATGTGCTGATGATGGCGGCCTCGCTCGCCAAGGGCGAGACGGTGCTCGAAAACGCCGCCCGCGAGCCGGAGATCGTCAATCTCGCCGAGTGCCTGATCGCCATGGGCGCCAAGATCCACGGCGCCGGCACCTCCACCATCACCATCCAGGGCGTCGAGGCGCTGTCCGGCGCCCGTGTCCGCGTCATCCCCGACCGCATCGAGACCGGCACCTATGCCATGGCGGTGGCGATGACCGGCGGCGATGTGGTGCTTGAAGGCGCGCGGCCCGACCTGTTGCAGACGGCGCTCGACGTTCTCGTCGAGACCGGCGCCGAGATCACGCCCACCAACGAGGGCATCCGCGTCAAGCGCAACGGCGCCGGCATTGCGCCGGTCGACGTGACCACCGCCCCCTTCCCCGCCTTTCCGACCGACCTGCAGGCGCAGTTCATGGGCCTGATGACGATGGCCAAGGGCAAATCGCGCATCACCGAGACGATCTTCGAAAACCGTTTCATGCATGTGCAGGAGCTCGCGCGGCTGGGCGCCCACATCACGCTTTCCGGCCAGACGGCGATCGTCGACGGCGTCGCCAAGCTCAAGGGCGCTCCCGTCATGGCGACCGATTTGCGCGCCTCGGTGTCGCTGGTGATCGCCGGCCTTGCCGCCGAGGGCGAAACCACGGTCAACCGCGTCTACCACCTCGACCGCGGCTTCGAGCGGCTGGAAGAGAAGCTCTCGGGCTGCGGCGCGGTGATCGAGCGCATTTCGGGCTGACGCGCACGAAGCAGGTGCTCGAGACAACATAGGTCTCGCGCGCGTTGGGGCGGCCAATTTTTGAAGCTGGCGCTGCCCCTCATCCGCCCTTCGGGCACCTTCTCCCGTGAACGGGGAAGGCCGCGACTGCAGCCTTGTCGCCTTTGCTGGAACGTTCGCGATTGGCGAAATCCCTGACGAAAGCCTCCCTTCTCCCCGTCACTATACGGGGAGAAGTGCCCGGTAGGGCGATGAGGGGCAGCACAGACCTGGCGTGATTGCCTTTGCTGCATCCGTGCCGAGGTTGCACGGACCGGAAAGACCGCCTAACAGAAGGCTGAAACCAACCTTAGGTACAAATTCCGCATGGCAGCTCTCAAGCTCATCGCGCTCGACGATCAGGATCTGAGCATCGTCTCGGCGCATGTCCAGGACGCCGTGATGAAGGTCTCCGACCTGGAGTACCTGCCGGCGGCCAAGCGCTTCGTGCTGACCATGAACCGCTTCGTCTGGGAAGCGAAATCGGGCCTGTTCCGCCAGCATAATGAACGGCGGCAGAGCGTTCTGCATTTCGACCGCGTGCTCGGCGTCAAGACCAGCGGCATACAACGCGACAAGCCCGCCGAAGTGCTGTCGCTTTTGGCGATCAGCTTCATTGCCATCAGCAAGCCGGCCGGCATCGTCGAACTGGTGTTTTCGGGCGGCGGCACCATCATGCTCGACGTCGAATGCGTCGAGGCACGGCTTGCCGATGTCGGCGGCGCCTGGGAAGCCACCTCGCGACCTGTGCACAGAGGCTGACGATGGCCATCACGCTCCGCCAGTCCGATACCGATTTCGAACAGCATTTTTCGGCCTTCCTCACCACCAAGCGGGAAGTGTCGGCCGATGTCGAGGCCGTGGTGCGGGACATCATCGCCCGCGTGCGCGCCGAAGGCGACAAGGCGCTGATCGATTACACGCTGAAGTTCGACAAAGCCGATCTCGGCGCGCTCGGCATCGCCGTGTCGAAGGACGACATCGCCAAGGCCTATGAAGCGGCCGATCCGGCCACCGTCGAGGCGCTCAAATTCGCGGGCGACCGTATCCGTTCGCATCACGAGCGGCAAAAGCCGAAGGACGACCGCTACACGGATGCCGCCGGGGTAGAACTGGGCTCGCGCTGGACGGCGATCGAGGCCGTTGGCCTTTACGTGCCCGGCGGCACGGCGAGCTATCCAAGCTCGGTGCTGATGAACGCCATGCCGGCCAAGGTCGCCGGCGTCGAGCGCATCGTCATCGTCGTGCCGGCGTCGGGCGGCGTCATCAATCCGCTGGTGCTGGTGGCGGCCGACCTTGCCGGCGTTTCGGAGATCTACCGCGTCGGCGGCGCGCAGGCCGTTGCGGCGCTTGCTTATGGCACCCAGACGATCAGGCCGGTCGCCAAGATCGTCGGGCCGGGCAATGCCTATGTCGCGGCGGCCAAGCGCCAGGTGTTCGGCACGGTCGGCATCGACATGATCGCCGGACCGTCGGAGGTGCTGGTGGTGGCCGATACCGACAACGATCCGGACTGGATCGCGGCCGACCTTCTGGCGCAGGCCGAGCATGATGTCTCGGCGCAGTCGATCCTGATCACCGACAATGCCGAATTCGGCAAGGCGGTCGAGCAGGCGGTCGAACGCCAGTTGAAAGTCCTGCCGCGCGGCGAGACGGCGGCCGCCAGCTGGCGCGATTTCGGCGCGGTGATCCTAGTGCCGACGCTCGATGCCTCGCTGCCGCTGGTCGACAGGATCGCGGCGGAACATGTCGAGCTCGCCTTCGACGATGCCGAGGGCTTCCTTTCCAGGATGCGCAACGCGGGCGCCGTGTTCATTGGCCGGCACACTCCGGAGGTCATCGGCGACTATGTCGGCGGCTCCAACCACGTGTTGCCGACAGCACGCTCGGCGCGTTTCTCCTCGGGTCTGTCGGTGCTCGATTTCGTCAAGCGCAGCTCGATCCTGAAGCTCGGGCCGGAGCAGCTCAAGGCGCTGGCGCCCGCCGCGATCGCGCTTGCCAAGGCGGAGGGGCTCGATGCGCATGCCCGCTCCGTTGCGATCAGGCTGAACATGTAGCGATGCCCGGCCGCGACCAAACCCGCGACAGGCTGATCGACGTCGAGCTCGACGAAACGATCGGACGTTCGACGCCCGACGTCGAGCACGAGCGGGCGGTGGCGATCTTCGACCTCATCGAGGAGAACAGTTTCAAGCCGGTCAACGACGACGGCGCGGGTCCTTACAGGCTCAAGCTTTCGCTGGCCGAGTCGCGCCTGGTCTTTGCCGTCAGCCGCGAGAACGGCGCCGAGGTGGTCACCCACATCCTGTCGCTGACGCCGCTCAGGCGCATCGTCAAGGACTATTATCTGATCTGCGAAAGCTATTACGAGGCCATCCGCTCCTCGACGCCCAGCCATATCGAGGCGATCGACATGGGGCGGCGCGGCCTGCACAATGAGGGCTCGCAGACCCTGATGGATCGGCTCGCCGGCAAGATCGAGATCGATTTCGACACGGCGCGGCGGCTGTTCACGCTGGTCTGCGTGCTGCACTGGCGGGGCTAGATCAGGATGACGTTTCGTTGAACCGCCGTCCTGGTCCAGCTCTTTGTTGGAGTATGATCTTTTCCAAAAACCGGTTCCCACTTTTTGGGGTCATGGTCTTTTGTTGGAGCATGATCTTTTCCAAAAACCAGTTCCCACTTTTTGGGATGCTCTAGTGCCGGCCGCCCTACCCCACTCGATCCTGTTTCTGTGCGGCATGAACGCCGTGCGCTCGCCGATCGCGGAGCAGCTGGCGCGCCGCATGCTGCCCGCCACCACCTTCGTCGCTTCGGCCGGCGTACGCGCCGGCGAGCGCGATCCGTTCGTCGATGCGGTGCTTGCCGAAGACGGCCTGTCGCTTGGCGAGCGCCAACCCCGGACGCTGGAGGATCTGGAGGATGACTATTTCGACCTGATCGTGACGCTGGCGCCGGAGGCGCACCACGCCGCGCTCGAGCTCACCCGCTCACTCGCCGTCGAGGTCGAATACTGGCCGATGCCGGACCCGACCGACACCGGCGGGACGCGCGAGCACATCATGGCGGCCTATCGCGACGTGCGCGAGCGGCTGAAAACGCGCATAAGCCGACGTTTCCTGCTTCCAGAGGCAGGAAACGCCACGGATTAAGCGTGTTCACAAGCGCACGATTATCATATAGGTTCCGCCGCAATTTCCAGCCGGGTGCTGGAACTACCATCCAAGCAAAGGTATCGAATGCCGAAGGAAGAAGTCCTCGAGTTTCCAGGTGTGGTCACCGAACTGCTGCCCAATGCGATGTTCCGCGTGAAGCTCGAAAACGAACATGAAATCATCGCCCACACGGCCGGCCGCATGCGCAAGAACCGCATCCGCGTGTTGACCGGTGACAAGGTCCTGGTCGAGATGACGCCTTACGACCTGACCAAGGGCCGCATCACCTACCGTTTCAAGTAGCAAATCGGCGTTAAGCACGATGAGCATCCTGCAGAAGCTCGTGCTTGCCTCGGGTTCGCCGCGCCGCATCGAACTCTTGCAGCAGGCCGGCATCGAGCCGGACCGAGTGCTGCCCGCCGATGTCGACGAGACGCCGCAGCGCGCCGAGCATCCGCGTTCGCTGGCCAAGCGCCTGTCCAAGGACAAGGCCGAGAAGGCGCTGGCCTCGCTGAAAAGCGAGGAAGATTACGCGCCCGCCTTCATCCTCGCCGCCGACACGGTGGTGGCGGTGGGGCGGCGCATCCTGCCCAAGGCCGAGACGATCGACGACGCCATCAATTGCCTCGGCCTGCTCTCCGGCCGCTCGCACCGCGTCTATTCCGGCGTCTGCCTGATCACGCCCGGCGGCAAGCTGCGCCAGCGGCTGGTGGAGACCAGGGTGCGCTTCAAGCGGCTGCCGCGCGAGGAGATCGACGCCTATGTCGCCTCCGGCGAATGGCGCGGCAAGGCCGGCGGCTATGCCGTGCAAGGCCTGGCCGGCTCCTTCGTGGTCAAGCTGGTCGGCTCCTACACCAATGTGGTCGGCCTGCCGCTTTATGAGAGCGTGGCGCTGCTTTCCGGCGAAGGCTTCAAGGCGCACAAGAACTGGCACGTCGCGCGGCCATGAGCCTGGACGACAAGGTGACACCGCTTCGGCCAAAGCGGCCCTGCCCCGAATGCGGAAAACCGTCCTCGCGCGAGCACTATCCGTTCTGCTCCGCGCGTTGCAAGGACATCGACCTCAATCGCTGGCTGAAGGGCGCCTATGTCATCCCCGGCCGTGACGGCGAAGAGGACGACGAGGACAGCCCGAAGCCGGGCCCCAAGGACGAGGGCTAAGCGCCAGCGGCACGCCCCCTTCTAAAGCGCGTCGCGATCTTTCAGATCGCCCCATGCGCTTTAGGTTTTGATTTTACGCATGTCTTATCCCGAAACCGGTTCCCACTTCGGGACATGCTTAGCGTGGTTGCGGGCAATCAGATCCCGGCTTTGCCGGCAAGTGCGATTGCTCCTTTGCCGACATCGTTCGAACCCCATCAGGCGCCTGCGACAATTGCCCCGGAAAATCGCCCGTTAGGCGCTGGACACCCAAGATTCCCGTGCTATAACCCACGCGCTTTCAAGGGGCGCCGCCTGGTGCCTTCGCGAAACCCGGCGGGCGCATCCCGTTAGCCGGCGCAGGCCCAGATAGCTCAGTTGGTAGAGCAGCGGACTGAAAATCCGCGTGTCGGTGGTTCGAATCCGCCTCTGGGCACCATCCCCCATCTCTCGGGAAGGGCACTCTCCCGACATTCCCTTTCGCCGAAGCTTCTACGCCGCGGCTTCTGCAAGCGGCTGAAATTGTTGGCCTTTTTGCGTCGAATGGCGCATTTGAGCAGGGCTGGGAGCGCTTCGGGCGCATTTGGTCCAACGAGGCGGGGGGATGGTATTTCCGTTGGTATTCGACATCCTGATGGTATCGAAACAGCCAAGAGAGACCTGACAAATGGTCCTCTCCGACGTGAAATGCCGCAACGCCCGCCCCGCTTCCAAGCTAGTCAAACTATCAGACGGAGGCAGGCTGCAGCTATGAGTGCAGCCCACGGGCTCTCGCCTCTGGAGGCTCGCGTACTGCTTTGACGCAAGCAGAAACTGCTAGCACTGGGCGGCTATCCCCTTATCTCCCTCGCCGAGACGCGCCAGGCGCGCGATGACGCTAAACGGCTCCTGCTGGCTGGCATAGATGCTGGAAAGGAACGCAGCTTGCGGAAGGCCGACTCGGCAAAGGACTCCTTTCGCTCAATTGCGGACGAATATGTTGAGAAGCTGAAGAAGGAGGGAACGTGCCGACCGGACGATCAGCAAGGTCAAATGGCTCCTCGGCTTTGCCTATCCGACAATCGGCGACAAGTGCATTCGGGAAATCGATCTGGCCACCATCCTCACTGCCCTTCGTCGCGTGAAGGTTCGCGGTCGATACGAGTCGGCCAGGCGCCTACGCTCAACAATCGGCACCGTGTTTCGATACGCTATCGCAACGGCACGCGCAGAGGCAGATCCGACGATCGCTCTGAGGAGCGCACTCATCAGCCCGACTGTCACGCCGCGTGCGGCGATTACCGATCCAAAGGCCCTAGGCGGCTTGCTGAGGGCGGTCGATGCGTTTGACGGACAGCCTTCAACCCGAGCCGCCCTGAAGCTGATGGCAATGCTGTTTCCCCGCCCGGGTGAGCTGCGCGCGGCAGAATGGGGAGAGTTCGATTTCGAAAGCTCGGTGTGGATCATCCCTGAAGCACGCATGAAAATGCGACGGCCGCACCGCGTTCCCCTTTCGAGGCAGGCCGTCAGTGTCCTGACCTCGCTTAGAGAAATCTCCGGTGGTGGATCGCTTCTGTTTCCTAGTGTTCGATCGGATTCGCGTCCGATTTCCGACAACACGCTTAACGCCGCTTTGCGCGTATGGGCTACGGCAAGGAAGAGGCTACCGCGCACGGTTTTCGAGCAACAGCATCAACTCTGCTAAACGAATGCGGAAAGTGGCATCCAGATGCCATCGAGCGTCAGCTGGCCCACATTGAGAACAACGACGTTCGCCGCGCCTACGCCAGGGCTGAGCACTGGGAAGAGCGCATGAAGATGATGCAATGGTGGGCCGACTATCTGGATGAACTCGAGAGCAAAAATGCGCGCGTAATCTCAATGAGAGGGCACAGGGAGTCTGCTCCCTATGCAGCATTGCCGTCGCCCACTTCGAATCCAAACTCGGCGGCCAGCGAAGAATTGAGACGAACCTCCAATCTCCGGAAATGGCGCTGACGCCCAAGGAGGTGTGAGAGAAGCCTTGCTCTTCAGATCGTCAGCCGTCCCGGCTACTTTTCCGGGCGGTGTGGCGCGGCAACGGCTGGAGAAAGCGGTCATTTGAGCGCTGTGCAGGCTCGCTTCATCCGGCGTCCAGTAGGCAAAGCATAGCCTGCCTTGTCAAGTTTCACCGCCGACAGCAACGTATCGGAAAAGATTTAGGCCGGGCATTGCGCTTTGCTCATAAGGCAATTTTGCAATAGGGAAGGTCAGACCCGCAGGCAACAAGAGAGCGACGCCATGAGCCGGTACTCAGCCACCCCTCGCCCGGTTACTGTAGAACGGATCGCGCGTGCGCTTGACCGTGTTGCAGAGATCATCGTTGCGCGTAGCGACAAAGGCGAGGCATGGCTTCCGCTCTATGATCGCCTGGAACGTGCGATGCGAGACCTTCAGGCCAAGGAGAAACGCCTCGGAGAGGTGCGCGAGCGTGTCAAACGATTACGGGAGGAACCACGAACCTAGTAGTCTTCTCGTCATATCGCCCCGACCGCGGGTTGCGGTTTAAATGCGCCAAGGCCATAGAGAGAACTTCTCGTGGTTCAGTTGGCTGGGATCGCTGCATCGATTATGTCGTTGTTTTTGCTTTGTTTTTTCCTCTTTGGCCGGCGATTTGTATCACAATAGGTGCCACAAATTGTAGCACGCCTCGCAGCTGGCAGTTCCGCGCCCTGCGAAGGCATTGGCATCCATCGCAACGTCGAAGCGGCGCCACCCCTCGTGGTTGGTTTCAGGCTTTCCCGCACTGCTTATGGCGATATTGCGAGGCGCTCAACGATCGATAGCCGGGCAGTTGCGATGGATTTGGTGGACCCGGAGGGTCATCGTTTTCTACAGGAAATCAATACGTTAGCAGCTGGTTCGCCAACCCATTTCCTTCCTATGATCTCGTATGGTCTGGCGAACCTAGTGACGACAAACGAGACTAACCATTAGATCGACGCTGCGGCCGCAGGTCGCCAGGAAACTTCCTCCTAATGAATAACCGAAATGGGGCGGAAATCGGAAGCTCCGATTGGTGATGATTGAACTAGGAAGCCGACCTTCAAGCCAGCATAGTCTCGACAACCTTGTCGGCGTCCACAAGCATTGTGGTAGGCAAAGCCAAACTCGCCCAGCGGATGTGACCGGATCTTCTCGGGAGGCTCCAGGTTGCTGGCGCAGCCTGGCGGGCAGCGGATGTTCCTGAACGTCCGCGGTACGCTACGCGTTAGTTCATCGAACAGCCACAAAACCGCATGCCTAACGACACGGTGGCGGCAGGCTCCCCCGGAATCGTAACTTTAAATTGAGACACTTCCTGGCATTCCGGCAGGTGGCATCAGACGTTTCAGCGCCGCAATGCGGAACGGTGCATTAACGGCGCCGTAGCCTCTGTAGCCATTGCGACGTTCAACGATCTCGAAGAAGAAGCCATCGCCAAAGCTGCGGCTGTAGCACTGGAAGTATTCGCCTATGTCGTCACGATCATAAAGTATATTGCTTTGCCTTAGGCGATCGACAAATTCGGGATTTAGATCAAAGCGGGCGGCCAGATCGTCATAGTAATTTTGGGAAATTTGCAACGGTTGGAAGCCGAAAGCTTTGAGCTTGGCCGCAGTGGCAAATATTTCGTCAGAGGCGAAAGCTATGTGCTGGATGCTGGAGCCAAAGCTTTCGGCAATGAAATGCCCAGCCAGTGTCTTGCGGCCTTCGGCGCCATTAAGCGTGATACGCATCCCGCCGCCGTCGCTCTCGACAACTTGGCTGCGGACCAATCCCCC
This sequence comes from Mesorhizobium sp. M2A.F.Ca.ET.042.01.1.1, assembly GCF_003997405.1. Classification (NCBI taxonomy): domain Bacteria; kingdom Pseudomonadati; phylum Pseudomonadota; class Alphaproteobacteria; order Hyphomicrobiales; family Phyllobacteriaceae; genus Mesorhizobium; species Mesorhizobium sp. M2A.F.Ca.ET.042.01.1.1. Next base: position 11,392 of record NZ_RZRX01000006.1, on the reverse strand, counting down.
CGGATCGACAACATCGACCATCGGCAGCTTCCTTGTTTGAAAGATAGACGTGTAGAAAAGCAGCCAGGTCAGCATGTCGCCATAGTTCATCGTCTGCGCTACATGATCTATCCGCGTGAGGCCTGCTTCGTCCTGCGCATCGGAAATGTTGGGCTCAAATTCCAGGTCCCAGACCTTTTTAAGCGCGTCGTCCACGAAATAGATGACACCGCCGCCGACCCCACGGATGGCAGGAATGAACAACTCGCCGGGCCCGCGTTGCTCCGAGAATGTTTCGACACCCAAAGTTCGAGCCCGACTGACAGTAGCGCTAGAGTCGATCACCCGCAGGCCCATCGCATACGCATTGGTGCCATGGACGACATACGAGGAATGCGCAAAACCTTCATGGCTCGTATTGATGACGATGTTCATGCTTCGGCGACCGCCTTGGCGCCACACCGTCACGTCGCGGTTCTTGTGACGAGCCGATAGCGAGAAGCCCATCGTCGAAAGAAGTGCCGCAAGTTCCTCACCTTCCTTCTCATTGGCGGCAAACTCGACGAATTCGACCCCCAAGACGCCGACACGGTCGGGCATGTCAGGCACATTCAGTGATGTCGCGGGCTCGGCCCGGCGAACTTGATCCATCAAATTGATCAGTGAGCGTCTTCCATCGAGGGCGATCGACTTCGGCGAGCCGCCGCGGAACTGATCATTGAAGATCTCCAGCGACAGCGGCCCATCATATCCGGTCGCCGCCACCGCCCTCATGAAATCGGTGACAGGCAAGTCACCCTCCCCCGGCATGTTGCGGAAATGGCGGCTCCAATAGAGCGGATCCATATCGATCATTGGTGCATCGGCAAGCTGCACGATGAAGATGCGATCTGCGGGGATGGCTCGGATCGTTTTGACGTCGATCCTTCTCGCAAGCGTGTGGAAAGAATCGAGAATAAGTCCGACATTCGGGTGGTCCGCGCGCCGCACGATCTCCCACGCGTCGCGGGGGTCGTTGATATGGCGTCCCCAGGCAAGCGCCTCGTAGCCGACGCGCAGACCACGGCGTGCCGCGCGCTCGCCGAGCGCGCGAAGATCGGCGGCGGCCCGGTCGATCCCACCAAGTGCCGCCGGTGACACGTTGGAACAGACCAGCATCAAATCGGTGCCGAATTGCTGCATCAGGTCGAACTTGCGCTCGGCCCTGTCGAAGGCGCGCCTTCGCTGGGGCTCCGGCAGGCCCTCAAAATCGCGAAATGGCTGGTAGAGCGTGATCTCCAGTCCGTGGTCACGAACCATGCGCCCAACTTCTGCCGGCGTGCCGTCAAAGGCGAGGAAGTCGTTTTCGAATATCTCCACGCCATCGAACCCGGCCGCAGCGATGGCGGCGAGCTTTTCGCGAAGGTCGCCGCTGATCGAGACGGTGGCGATGGAGGTCTTCATGGTTGCCTGCGCATCATAGAAGCGCGATCGCCCGTGTCGGTCCGCCGGTCGCGCCCTTCACTTTTGGAATGCCGAGGAAGAGACGCGCGCCGGATTCCGGGATCGCGTCGAGATTGGCCAGGCATTCCGCGCCCCAGCGGCCGCTGCCCAGCCATTCATAGTGGACCGGAAATGTGCCGCCCGAATTGAGACCTGTGTCGAGGGAAAGCGTGTCGACGCCGATACCCTTCACCTTCCGTTCGCTGATCAGGAACTGCGCGGCCTCCACGTGAAAGCCCGGAGTATGGTTGCGCTTCTGGTCGTCCCGGCCGGAAAATTTTGGATCGCCGACCAGCTTGTGCCAGCCGGAGTTCATCACCACGCAGCAGCCCTCCGGCAACGGACCGTTCTTCGCTTCCCAAGCCTTGATGTCGTCCGGCGTCAAGGCGGTGTCTGCATTGTCGGCGGCGCGGGCCGCGATGTTGATGACGGCGACCGGGACGATGAGATCATGGATCGGGATCAGATCGGCCGTCATCCCGTCGGCGGAAAAATGGATCGGCGCGTCCATATGCGTGCCGCTGTGCTCGACGATCGTCCAGCGATTGAGGTTTACCTTGTCCTTGGCGAAGGTGACGAGATGTTCGACGGTGAACCATTTCTCGCCGCTGAAGGTCGGAAAGCCCTCGTAGAGCGCGTGCGAGAGGTCGACCGTATCGGTGAAACTGATCGGTGCCGCCGCCTCGGCTGGGCGCACCGACGGAAGTGCGGTGACGGCCGCCGCGCCAAGTCCAAGCATGAACCCAGCTTTGAGCAAGCCTCTGCGGGTGGCGGTTTCGCAGATCGAATGAAGACATCCTGGAGGGCACATGCGATTTCTCCTTCCTCTGTTGTTTGGTTTCAAGATCCACGCACTTACTGTACGAACCAGTTCGTTCATTTCTGTCCGCGCGGACCCCGCGGACCGCTGATGGGCCTGCTATTCTTTGATCAACTCGCGCAGCGATTTCAGGGCAGTCGAATATCCGCGAGGTCCGAGACCGGCGATGACCGCGGTCGCGGCCTTGGAAACCAGCGAGCGATGATAGATTTCCTCACGCCGGTGGATGTTCGAGATATGCAGCTCGATGATCGGCCCCTTGAACATCTTCAAGGCGTCGAGAATGGCAATCGAGGTGAAGGAAAAGCCGGCCGGATTGATGACGATGCCGGCGCCGTCATCAATTGCCTCATGAATCCAGCTCACGATCTCACCTTCAAAATTGGACTGGTGGAAGCGCAAAGGATGCTCACCCGCCGCCTGGCGGCATATGACCTCGATCTCGTCGAGCGTCGTCCTCCCGTAAATCTCGGGTTCACGAGTGCCGAGGCGATTGAGGTTCGGGCCGTTGATCACAAAGATCGGCTTCATTTCCTTCGACTCCCGTCAGCCTTGGTACCCGAGCAGGCGCGGCAGCCAGAGCACGAGACCTGGAAAAAACGTGATCAGCGCCAGCGAAGCGATCATCGCCCAGAGGAAGGGCAGCACGTTGCGGACTAGTTCCTTGAATGGCACTTCCGCGATCCTGGTCATGATGAAGAGCAGCAGGCCGTAAGGGGGCGTGACCAGGCCAAGCATGATGTTGACGACGACCACGACGCCGAAATGCACCAGATCGATACCCAGCGCCCGCGCGGTCGGGATCAGCACCGGGACGATCACCAGCAGGATGGTCGTCCCCTCCAGCACGCATCCAAGCAGCAACAGCAGGATGTTGACGAGGATCAGGAAGCCGATGGGCGACAGCTGCCAGTGCTGCAGCAGCGTGCTGACCGATTGCGGGATGTTCTCGACGGTGACCACATAGTTGAACACCAGGGCGCCGCCGATCAGCATGCCGATAGAGGCGCTGGTGCGGGCGCTGACCAGGACCGAGCGATAGAAATCGGCCAAGCTGACACTGCGGTAGAAGACGACCGAAACCAGCAGCGCGTAGGCGCCTGCGACGGCGGCAGCCTCCGTGGGCGTTGTTGCGCCGCTGTAGATGCCGCCCAGGAGCACCACAGGCATCATCAGGGAGGGTAGCGCCTGCCAGGTGATGCGCGGCATCTGGCGCAGCGGCGTCGGCGGCTCGACCGGGAAGCCGCGGACGCGGGCATGGTAAGCGACGATGATCATTTGACCTGTGGCCATCAGAAGACCGGGCACGACGCCACCGAGGAAAAGGTAGCCGATCGAGGCGTCGGAAACGAGCGCGTAGACGACCATCGGGATAGAGGGCGGGATGATCGGCCCGATCACCGCCGTCGCGGCCGAAAGAGCGGCGGCGTAGCTCGGCGGATATTTTCCGTCCTTTGTCATCATCTTCTGCATCAGTTTGCCTGGGCCGGCGGCGTCTGCGATCGCGGATCCGGACATGCCGGCGAAGATGATCGCCTGGACGATGTTGACGAAGGCGAGGCCGCCGCGGAAACGGCCGACGATGGCATTGCAGAAGCGCAGCAGGCGCTCCGTCATCGAGCCGATATTCATCAGCTCCGCAGCCAGCACGAACAAGGGGACGGCGAGAATGATATAGTTGGCGTACATGCCGTTCAAAAGCTGCTCGGCGACGGTGCCCATATCGAGCCCGGCAAGCAGCAGATAGAGGATCGAGCCGGCGATCATGGCATGGCCGATCGGCAGACCCAGAAAGGCAAGCGCGGTGATCGCTATGACCGACAGTGAGAAGGGGCTGGCGAGGTTCACGTGCCGGACCCCATTTGTGTCGGATCCGGCTTCTCAGGGGCCGGACCGAAGGCTGCCTGCCAGGAAAGCCAAAGGTAGCGCACGAGGGTCGCGACGGCAAAGACCAGATAGATCGAGAAGAGCCAGTCGAAACGGAACTTCAGGTAGGCAGTGTGCTCGACCTTCATGAAGGTCACGTAGTCGAACACCGCTGGCAACGAGATCGTATAGAGCACGATGAGCGCCACGGCCGCAGTCAGGAACATGATGCGGCGGATGCCTGGTCCTGCCGATGCATAGAAGAGGTCGAAGCGGATCTCTTCTTCCTCCCGGATCACGAAGGCGGCCCCCCAAAGCACCAGCCAGATCCACAGCATCACACTGAGCTCGTTGGTCCAGCCGATCGGGAAGTTCAGCAGATAGCGAAAGACGATCTGCAGGATGAACACGGCAAACATCAGCGCCATCATGGCGGCCAGCACGGCCTCCGCGAAGCGATAGAGTCGGCCGGCGATTTCGCGCGGATTGGCGTTCAAGATTGGTCCCTCACGGCGGCGGCAGCCGGCTCCAGGGTATTCACCCTGGACCTGGATTGTTCAGAGCGAGTTGATTTTCTCCAGCATGCCGGCCGGCCAGTCTTTCGCCAGGTCGGAGGCCAGATACTGCTCTTGCACGTGCTTGCGGAAGGCGGCGACGTCTGGCTCATAGAGCTTCAGCCCCTTGCCTTTGAAAAACTCGACCAACTCCTTTTCCCGCGCCAGATGCTTGCCGGTCGAGAACTCGATGGCCGCGTCGGCCGCTGCCTGGAACCGCCCCTGCTTCTCGGCGCCCATCTCGTCCCACACCTTCTTCGAGACGGCGAGGAGATCGAAGCCGACGAGGTGCGAGGTGAGCACTATCTGCGACATGACCTCGTAGAATTTCATGTTCTCGACATTCGGCAGCGGATTGTCCTGCCCATCGATGGCGCCTGTCTGCAGGCCGGTATAGACCTCCGCATAGGCCATCGGGGTCGGGTTGGCCCCCAGTGCCTTGCCGAGGAACTGCCAGGCGTCGCCACCCGGCATCCTGAGTTTCACGCCGGTCAGGTCTTCCGGCGTCTTGACCTGCTTGTCAGGTTTGAGGCCAACCTGGCGTACACCGAAATATGTCGGGCCCAGCACTTTTATGCCAAGCTGGTCTTCAGTCATCTTCTTCAGGTCCGCGCCCGGCTCGCTTGCGAAGAATTTCCTCATATGGCCGGCGTCTCGGAACAGATAGCCTGCGGTGACGATCGACCATGCCGGGATCTGCTTGGAGACGTCTTGCGGAGCGATGTTGCCCATTTCGAGGTTGCCGCGTTGCATGGCGACAAGCTCTGTTCCTTGCTTGAAGAGGTTACCTCCGTAGTAGCCTTCGAAGGTGAAGTCGTCTTTGATGGCGTCAGCGAATTTCTTCATCATCTCCGCGCGGATGTCCTGCTCGGAGAACACTGCTGAGAAGCGCAGCTTCGTCTTGTCCTGGGCGAAAGCCGGAAAGGCCGTGGCGGACGCCACAAGAGCTGTGCCGACAAGAAACTGGCGTCGGGTTGCGTTCAACGTCATATCTTCCTCCCTGTTTTACTGGTTTTAGTCTGCTGTTGCTGGCCCGCTGCCCTCTGGTCCCGCAGCGGGCGACTCATCAAAGGCGGCGAACGCAGTCCTCATTCGATCGATGTCCGGCGCGATGCCGGTGAAAAGCTGGAAAGCGCGCGCCGCTTGATGGACAGCCATGCTCTCCCCGCTCAGCGTGCGACAGCCTCGCCGCCGTGCCTCGGCGAGCAACTCCGTTTCAAGCGGGAAGTAGACGATGTCGGCTACCCAGCAGTCTGGCCTCAGCAACGCTGGATGAAGGGGAATGCCAGGCGATTTGGCCATGCCGACGGGCGTTGCGTTGACAATCCCATCGACCCGAGCCGCTGCCGCCACGACGTCGGGAGCAACTGTCACACGATCGGCGCCGAACCGTCCCGCAAGCCGCTCCGAAAGCGCGGAGGCCCTGCCCTGCGCAACATCGAACAGGCGCAGTTGCCCGATGCCGCTCTCCAGCAATGCGTAGGCGATCGCCGCACCCGCGCCGCCAGCGCCGAGCAGAAGGACGCTGTCCTGGCGCGCGCCGATCATCTCGTGCGTGAAACTTTCCCTGAACCCGTGCAGGTCGGTGTTGTGGCCGATACGGCGGCCGCCCCTCAGCACGACGGTGTTGACGGATCCGATTGCTTCCGCCGCCTCGGACAGTTCGTCGAGAAGCGGAATAATGTCCTGCTTGTAGGGGAAGGTGACGTTCAGCCCATCGAAGCCGAAATAGCTGGCGAAAGAGACTATTTCCTCCAGCCGCACTCTGCCATCGCCCATGCCGTCGGCATCCAGCAGGCGATAGATATAGGCGATGCCACGTGCCCTACCCTCGGCCTCATGCATCGCCGGCGTGCGCGACAACTGAATACCGCGTCCTATCAAACCGACAAGTATGCGCTGCGTATCGGGAGCAGCGTCCCGCCTGGTCTTGATGCTGGTCGCTACTGAAGCCAACCCATCCTCCCGGATAACGGCCTTGCCGCGGCAAGTTCCTCCCGTAATCCGCGCCAACATTGTACTGCCTGGTTAATTTCGTCAACAGCTTTGTACGAGGCAGTTAATTTGCTAATAAGCTGGGCGAACGGATGGCCAGCCAAGGAAGGATCGTAGCCCGCCATGGACAACAAGACAGCGAATGGGCGAGGCGGCTGGAAGCAGGATCCGGCGGGCGTGCGCAAGAACATCCTCGCGGTGGCAATGGCGGAGTTTGCGGCCAACGGCCTTGCGGGCGCGCGCATTGATGAGATCGCAGCCAAGACGGACACGTCGAAACGGATGATCTACTATTATTTCGGCGACAAGGAACGGCTTTACGGCAAGGTTCTGGAAGAAGCCTACCGCGAGGTCCGCGCTGGCGAAGAAGACCTCGAGCTCGACCATCTTAGTCCGGTCGCTGCGCTCACGAGGCTGGCAGAGTTTACCTTCGATCATCACAGCCGCCATCCGGACTTTATCCGGATGGTCATGATCGAGAACATTCATAACGGGCAGTATCTGGCGAGATCGGAGCAGATCCGCCTGCTCAATGCAGGCGCGGTTCAGAACCTTGAGGCGATCTGCCGACGCGGGCGGGAATTGGGCCTTTTTCGCGATGATGTGGCGCCACTTGAGCTCCATTGGCACATCAGTGCAATGAGCTTCTTTAATGTCTCCAACCGAGCGACCTTCTCGCACATATTTGGCGACACGTTGTTCGGGGCCGACGGGCAAAGATCACTGAAGCAGCACATGGTGGAGATGGTGGTCGGGCTGGCACTGAAGCCGGATAACCACGGACGTAGATGAAGCGCGGTTGTGAATCACTCAATAGCGACGTTTCCGGGCCAAACACAAACGTCGGCGCCGGCAAGGAACGGGCGACAGTGTCGACGCCCGATATTGAACGCGAAAGCCGATCAGCCAAACGACGACAAATGCTTGCCTGGCCAGTGAGCCTCGCAAGCTGCTCGAACCGTCGCGTCAAACTTGATCGGTCCTTGGTCTTCAACTCCGCGAGAATTCTCAATTTGAGAAAATTAGGACGGGCTGAACGGCCCCATGCAGCTACCATCACTGGTGCGGGCTTGAGAGGAGCTTGTCCCGCAAGTTCTTGTTGTAAAAGCGAATAATGCTGTCCATGCAACAGTGAACGAAACAGAGTTAACCGTGATCAGGGAGGACACGGTGTTGGGCTCAGTGAGCGGAAAATCCATCATCGTCACCGGTGCAGGCCGTGGCATTGGCGCGGAGATCGCACGCGATCTCGCCCACAACGGCGCTAGGGTTTGTGTCGCCGACATCAACATCGAAGCCGCGAAGAAAGTTGCAGACGATATCGGCGGCTCGGCCTTTGCCGGTGAGGTGGACGTTACCGACAGAGCGAGCACCCGGAAATTGATCGCCGCAGCGGTCGAAACGTTCGGGCGGCTAGATGTGATGTTCAACAATGCCGGCATCAGCCAGACGCGCCCATTCATGGATGTGACCGAGGATGACTGGCGTCGCATCATGGACGTCAACGCCCTGGGCGTGTTGATCGGAACCCAGGAGGCTGCCGCGCAGATGAAGGCTCAAGGGACTGGCGGCAAGATCCTCAACACGGCCTCGATTGCTGGCAAGCAGGGCTATCCGCTCTTCGCGCACTACTGTGCGTCGAAGTTTGCCGTAGTGGCACTGACTCAAGCGGCGGCGCGGGCGTTGGCAGCTGACCGGATCACCGTGAACGCCTTCGCACCCGGTGTCGTGCGCACCGAGCTCTGGGAACAACTCGACCGCGAGTTCATGACGCTCGGCCTGACTGATAAGCCGGATCAAGCGATCAACGAATTCAGCCAGTCGATCTTGATCGGCCGCTATTCGCAGCCGGAAGACATCACCGGCGTCACCACATTCCTTGCGTCGACAGGGTCGGATTATGTGACCGGGCAGACCTTCATGGTCGACGGTGGAATGGTGTTGACATGAACTTGTCTCAGGAGCGCATTTGATGAAGGCAGTAAGGTTTCACGCAGCCAGGGATATACGTGTCGAGAATGTAGCCGGGCCTTCAAAAGTGCTTGGCCCAAACGACGTGCTCGTCAAGCCGCTGGTGACCGGCATCTGCGGCACCGATCTTCATGAATACATTGCCGGGCCGATCGTCACGCCGCAAACACCCCACGTCTATACCGGCGCCACCAATCCGCAGATTCTCGGCCACGAGTTCAGCGCCATTGTGGCCGACAAGGGGTCGGCAGCCGCCAATGTTAAGGTCGGAGACCGGGTGTCGATCCAGCCGCTGATCTCGCCCCGCAATGACTACTATGGCCGAAGGGGACTCTATCATCTAAGCGAGAAGATGGGCTGTGTCGGGCTGAGTTGGGCCTGGGGCGGGATGGCGGAATACGCTGTCGTGAACGACTACAACGTTGCCGTAGTGCCGAAAGGCGTCAGCGACGTACAGGCTGCGATGATCGAGCCGGCGGCCGTCGCGGTGTATGCTGTCGACCGCGGCGAAGTGACTTCGGGTTCTACGGTGCTGATCTCCGGTCTGGGCCCCATCGGCGCACTGGCGCTACTTGCCGCTAGGGCGGCTGGCGCGGCCGTCATCTTTGTCAGCGAGCCCAATGCCTATCGCCGTGGCCTCGCCAAGCAGTTGGTTCCCGACGCGATCTGTCTCGATCCGACAAAAGACGACGTACCCGCCCTCATCCGCGATCATACGGAAGAAGGCGTCGGCGTCGATGTTGCTCTTGAATGCGTCGGCCTCGAATCCAGCCTCAATGCTTGCGCTGCCTCGATCCGTCGACAGGGCAAGGTGGTGCAGACCGGCCTTCATATGAAGCCCGCATCCATCGACGCGATGCTTTGGGCACTGAAGGACATCACCGTGGAGGCCACTTGGTGCTACCCCGTGCAGTCCTGGCCACGGATCATCCGAATGGTCGAGGCAGGACTGCTGCCGGTTGAAAAGATCTGCACCGCGCAGATTTCGGCCGACGATGTCGTCGCCAAGGGCTTCGAAGCCCTTCTCGACAAGTCCGTCAACCACATGAAAATTCTCGTTACGGTTTGAGTTCGACATGAGCAGCAAGAAACCGCCTGTAAAAGTCGCAATGATCGGCCTCGGCTGGTGGGGCAAGAAGATGACCGCCGTCCTTCAGAAGGCTCCCGACGAGATAGATATCGTTTGCGCCGCCGAGCCCAGTCCAGCGGGAGCCGAGTTCGCAGCCGCGAACGGATTGGTCTGCTATCCGGACGACAGGGGAGCGCTGGCCCATCCGGGCGTCGAGGCGGTTATTCTTGCAACGCCTCATTCGCTGCACGCCGAGCAGATCGAGCGTACGGTTGCTGCGGGCAAGCATGTGTTCTGCGAAAAGCCCCTGAGCCATACCCGAAGGGGTGCAGAGGCCGCGGTTAATGCCTGCCGCGCAAGGAATCTTGTGCTCGGCATGGGGCATGAGCGCCGCTGGGAGCCGCCGGTGGCGGAAATGCTTCAGGCTGCCCGATCCGGGAAGCTCGGTCGCCTCCTGCAGGTCGAGGCCAATTTCAGCCATGACAAGTTCCTGGCCCTCAATGCCGACAACTGGCGCCTCAATGCCGCCGAAGCCCCTGTGGCCGGCATGACCGCCACAGGCATTCATCTCACCGACCTCTCGACAGCACTGTTCGGTCCCGCGCGCGACGTCCGCGTGTCCTGCGAGAACCTTGGTTCTGATTTTCCGCAAGGTGACACGATGAGCGCCCACATCCGCTTCAAGTCGGGCGGCACGGCCTATATTTCCGCGACGCTTGTGACGCCGTTCGTCTCGCGCTTCGCGGTGTTTGGATCCAAGGGGTGGATCGACATCCGCGACAAGGCGCATGTCGAGTCCCCGGCGGGCTGGGTCGTGACATCAGCCGAAACGGGCTCACCCATCACCGTGAAGGAAGTGGCCCCAGCTGAGCCTGTGCGCGACAACCTCGTGGCATTTGCCCGTGCCGTGCGCGGCGACGCGCCGTATCCGGTCACCGGCGAAGAACTCGTCAACAACATCGCGATCCTCGAAGCCATCATTGCCTCCGCGGCGCAGGATGGGGCGGTCGTGGCAGTCTAGGAGAAGACCATGAAGGCCCTTGTTTTCGAAAAGCCTGATCGACCGGTCGTCGTTGATGTTCCGATGCCTGTCATTGATGACACCGAGGTTATGGTGCGCACCCGCACTGTCGGCATCTGCCACTCGGACTATGAGCTCCTGGCTGGGCGGTACATCATTCCCATCTCCTATCCAGTGACGCCCGGGCACGAATGGTGCGGCGAGATCGTGGAAGTCGGGAAGGCCGTCAAGAACTTCCGCGTCGGGGACCGTGTTGTGGGCGAGTGCGTGGTTCGCACGCCGGAGCGCCTGCATCATTTCGGCTTCTCGATGGATGGCGCCGATCGGCAGTATTTCAACGTCAACCCCGATTGGCTGCACAAACTGCCGGACAGCGTGGACGACAATCGTGGCGCTCTGATCGAGCCTTTCACCTGCGGCTTCTACGCCGTGCTTCGTTCCGGCGGGACCAACGCCAGCGAGACGGTGGTTGTCTCCGGCGGCGGCACGATCGGTCTTGTATCGGCGGCTGCAGCGGACGGGTCGATCGCTTCCGTTGCGCCGAGCTTCAGCGCGACGTCGCGGCGGGTTTGGATCGGATCGACAACGACAACATTTGCTCCCATCCCAATCGCTGCAGCCGACCGGATCAAGGA
>NZ_RZRX01000069.1:0-25808 GCF_003997405.1 Mesorhizobium sp. M2A.F.Ca.ET.042.01.1.1 | reverse complement strand
TCATCAGACAGAGCGCCCTCAGATCGGCATCATAGGTCCCTTCGCTGGAGAGCACGTCGGCGCAGCGCTTCTTCATGCGGGTCAATTTCGTGCCGGACATCTCAGCCACGGCGTTCTTCGTCGCGGGCGCTTGAGGGGCTGCTACCGTGCTAGGCGTGCTCAGCGCAGAGAACCTTCCCACGCCGACGCCCGCGTCGTCACCAATCCCGAGGCCAAGGCTCGCGTTGGCGCCATTGCCGACATTTGCATTCGCATTGGCGTTGATGTCATCGCCGACGTTAGCGCCAAGACCCGCGTCGATGCCGGTTGAACCTCCGATCGACGCCGTGGCGTTTGCGTCGACCCCATTCGAGCCGCCTATCGATGCGGCCGCGCCGGCGTTCACGCCGTTCGACCCGCCAACCGAGGCGCCAAGCCCGGCATTGACACCGCTGCCACCGCCGACAGAGGCGCCGGCACCAGCGTTGACGCCTCCAGACCCGCCGATCGATGCTCCAACGCCAAGGCTTGCAGTATTCGCGGGCATGGCCAGAACGGCGATAATCGTCCCAAGGGTCAGAGTAGTGGCGGCTTTCCCAACAATATTGCGCATAACACTCTCCTCTTCAGGTAGAAATCACTCAGCATTGCTGTATGCAAGCATTGCCTGCATACTTCTTCTGAATACACGGAAAGTTACGCGTGAGATTTCGTCCGGTTTCGCCGGCCCATTCCCAAGAATGAAGTTTGGTTTGCGATTTCTGATATCTTCCGTCCAAAGTGTATTATATTTTTCTTAAAATGCCTCGCAAATTCTTCCCTCAGGCCATTTGCGCAACTTGCCGCAGGCGTTCCCGGCTAGAGAGCGCTTCAGGCGTAGGCGCGGCCTTCCTCGGAGCGCTGGAACAGCGCCAGATCGAGCGGCACCGAAGGGCGGCCGAGCACGGTCAGCACCATGTGCGCCTGGCCGCGATGATGGGTCTGGTGGTTGAAGAAATGGCTGAGCGCGGGCGCCACGCGTTGCGATACAGTTCGCATGTCGGAGAGGGTCATATAGGAGAAGCGGCCGGCGAGCGCCTTTTCGCTCATGCCGCCGACCCAGTCGATGATCCGCTTGTCCTCCGCCTCGCGCGCGCTGTGCAAGGGTGGCAGCGCCTTGTAAAGAATGGCGTCAAGGGAAGACAGTGCCTGTCCCTCGCCGGTGAAACGCTTCATCCAGATGCGATCGGCAGTCAGGATATGGTTGAGCGTTCCCATCATCGAGCCGAAGAAGGCGCCGGTGTCGCGGTTGAATTCCTCGTCGCTGAGGTGGGCCGCGGCATCGTAGAGACGCTGGTTGGCCCATTGATTATAGGCCGCAAACATCATGAAATGCTGTTTCATCATCCACCGGTTCGCCACGAATTATGGCTCTACGTAACCCGCAGCAACGGACGCGCCAATGACCATTCTTCTCTACGACCTTGTCGGCCACGATGCAGCACGACCGTTCAGCCCGCATTGCTGGAAGACCAAGATGGCACTGGCACACAAGGGGCTCGCCGTCACCAAGGTGCCGACGCGCTTCCTGGAGGTGCCGAAAGTCGAGAGCGGCGCGTCAAAGACGGTGCCGGTGATCCGCGACGGCGAGCGCGTGGTGGCCGATTCCTTCGCCATCGCGCTCTATCTCGACGAAGCCTATCCGGATCGGCCTACCCTGTTTGCCGGCGAAGGCGGCAAGGCGCTGGCGCGCTTCATCGAGCGCTGGTCTCAGTTCACCATCCATCCGTACGTCGCGACGGTGGCGCTGACCGATCTGCATGACATGCAAGACGAGCCTAACGCCGCCTATTTCCGCGAAAGCCGCGAGCAGCGCTACGGCAAGCGGCTGGAAGAGGTCGTGGCGAACCGCGATGCCGGGCTCGCGGCCTTCCGCGCCGCGCTGGAGCCGCTGCGTTCGACGCTCACCTACCAGCCCTTCATCGGCGGCGAGGAGCCGCTGTTTGCCGATTACATCGTGTTCGGCGCGCTGCAATGGGGACGCATCGCCTCGCCTTTCCAGTTGCTCGAGGACGGCGACAGCATCGCCCACTGGTTCGAGCGCTGCCTCGACCTGCATGGCGGTATCGGACGGCAGGTCGCGGCGGCGGCGTGAACGCCGGTGATCTCCCCCCTTGAGGGGGAGAGTTCGCCGAAGGCGACAGAGGGGGTCGCCTCAGCGCTGCCACGCCCTCTGTGGCGAAAAAGAGGTCGGCGCTTTACGCGCTGCGACCCCTCTGGCCTACCGGCCACCTCCCCCCTCGCCCTTACCGACCAACCTGACGCAGATCGGGTCGCCTTTCTCCATGCGGGCGCACTGCCACTCCGGACCGAAGCCGAAATTCCGCTGCCCGCGTTGTGGAAAGAACAGCAGGACGAAGACGATCCCGGCGAGAACAATGGCCATGAACAGGATGACGGCAACATCGCCGCGTCTGAAGTAAGGCCAGTTCATCGCCTCGGGCTCCGCTGCCGCAACGCCCCGGATTTCCGTGCGAAGCATGTTCGCAGCCGTTTAATTATCCCGCAAAGGACCCGCCTTGGCCAGAAGCCGCCTCCCCTTGGCAAGCCGCCGGGCGGCTTGTATAGAGCCCGCCACTCCAATTTCCATTCCCAAGAACAAGGACGACCCTATGGCGATCGAACGCACCTTCTCCATGATTAAGCCGGACGCGACCAGGCGCAACCTGACGGGCGCCATCACCAAGATGCTGGAAGACGCCGGCCTGCGCGTCGTCGCATCGCGCCGCGTGTGGATGAGCCGCCGCGAGGCCGAAGGTTTCTACGCCGTCCACAAGGATCGCCCGTTCTTCGGCGAGCTGGTGGAATTCATGTCGTCGGCGCCGACCATCGTGCAGGTGCTGGAAGGCGAGAACGCCATCGCCCGAAATCGCGAAGTGATGGGCGCAACCAACCCGGCAAACGCCGCTGAAGGCACGATCCGCAAGGTGCATGCGCTGTCGATCGGCGAGAACTCGGTGCACGGCTCCGACGCGCCGGAGACCGCCGCACAGGAGATCAAGTACTGGTTCTCGGACACCGAGATCGTCGGCTGAGTCAGCTGAAACCTTCCGGGATACAGAAGGAGGCCCGTCGGCCGCCTTTTTAACATGGGTGAATGCGCGACCGACGCAGCGCCCTATGGTGCCGGTCTGGCGATAGAAGGCTCACCGCCCCCGCGAGCTTCTGTCATGCTTCCGTCCAACAATGGAGGATGCGATGATCGGCCCCCATGTTTCCAAGAGCGGCATAGCCTATCCGGACGATCTCGTCCTGCTGAAGCGCATCTATGACCAGGTCTGCGTGGAGCGAGGCATTGCCCGCGGCAGCTCCGAGGCTTCTGACTTGGCGATCGAAGCCATGAAGCTGTTTTCCGCCGGTATCTTCGACGAAGGAACGATCGGAAGACGTCTGCGCGGCGGCTAATCGAGGGGTCCTAAAGCGCGTCGCGATCCTTCGGATTCGCTCTATGCGCTTTAGGTTTTGATTTTTGCGCATGTCTTTATCCCGAAACCGGTTCCCATTTTCGGGAGGCATGCTTTGGGGATCAGTCTCCGTCGCCGTAGCGGATGACCTCGACCTTCTCCCTGGTGATCAGGCAGCTCTTCTCATTCGTCAGCGCCTTGATCGCTGGGATCAGCGCATCGATCTTCTCCGGCGCGTCGACGATCTCGACGACGATGGGCAGATCCTGCGACAGGCGCAGGATCTTGGCGGTGTGGAGCACGCTGGAGCGACCGAAGCCCAGCGGCCCGCGCAGCACGGTGGCGCCGGCCATGCCGGTTTCGCGCGCCTTGATGACGATCGCCTCGTGCAGCGGCTTGCCGTCGGCCGCCCTGTCGTCCTCGCCGAAGAAGATCCTGAGCAGCGCGCATTGCGCGGGAAGTTCCATGTTTTCCTCCCTAGAGCGTTTCACCGTTTCACAGAAACGGCGAACCGCTCTATCTCTTTGTTTTGACGCAATTCCGGACGGAAAACCGCTCACACTTTTCCTGGAATTGCTCTAGCTACCTGTTGCCTGACTGCCTTTCGGCAAGCGGTTGAGCCTGGATGCCATAAGATAACCCAGCCACGCCGCCACGAGCGACAGCCCGACCACACTGATGAGATAGGTCGCGGCCAGCGGCAAGTCGCCCTCGAACAGCAGGATGAAGGTGTCGAGGCTCATCGCCGAAAACGTTGTGAGGCCGCCGCAAAAGCCGGCCATGACGAAATTGCGGCTGACCGGTCCGACCATCATGCGCCCATCCGGTCCGGTCAGCGTCGCAAAGGCCATGATGACCCAGGAGCCGACGATGTTGACGAAAGCGGTCGACCATAGAGCGTTCAGGCCGAGCAGCGAGACGACGACGTAGCCCGACAGGAAGCGGGTCAGGGAGCCGATCGCCGCGCCGCAGCCGACCGCCAGATAAAGCCGCATTGCCGCCTGTCTGTCCGTCATCGCTCAGCCCGCTGTCCCGGTAGCTGAACCAGCCACCCAGGTGGCTGAACCAGCCACCCAGACGATCGCCCAGAAGCCGAAGGCGACGAACAGCACGCACAGAACCGACGAGGCGACGACGTTGAAGGCCGCGAGCCGGCCCTCCCCGTCGAGCGCGAGGTTGAGCGTCTGCAGGCAGAAGGACGACACGGTGGTGTAGCCGCCGAACAGGCCGACGACGATGAGGTCGCGCACGAGATCGCTGGCGAAGACGCCGCCCACCGCCCGCGCGGCACCGGCAAAGGCGCCGATGGCAAGGGCGCCGGAGACGTTGACCGCCAGCGTGCCCCAGGGAAAGGTCTCGCCGACGCCGCGACCAATCACGCCGGAGAG
Source organism: Mesorhizobium sp. M2A.F.Ca.ET.042.01.1.1 (assembly GCF_003997405.1). Lineage (NCBI taxonomy): Bacteria > Pseudomonadati > Pseudomonadota > Alphaproteobacteria > Hyphomicrobiales > Phyllobacteriaceae > Mesorhizobium > Mesorhizobium sp. M2A.F.Ca.ET.042.01.1.1. Next base: position 20,998 of record NZ_RZRX01000069.1, on the reverse strand, counting down.
AAAGAAGCGGGATACGCCGCCGAGGAAACCGCCGATCAGGACCAGGGCGCAGGCCGCAAGGGTCATCGTCTCAATGCCTTTCCAATGCGATTCCCGCACGGGAATCACTTCACGAAATCAGGCATGATGCGAGCGGGAAAAACAAATCCTGCCGCGCAAGAGCACGCCTGGCAGGAGTCATCAGCCCATAAGGGCGGTTTCGGGGGAACCCCATCCCCATTTTCGGGCGAGCCTAGGCGGTTGAGGCGGTGGGGTCAATTGGGGCCGCTAGCTGAAAGACGGTTACGCCGCGTTCCTTCGCGCCCCCCTCTGGCCTGCCGCCCATCTCCCCCACTTGGGAGGAGATTGGCAGCCGTGGCGCCGAACTCAATCCTGCAACGCTGGAGATTGGCGAAAGCCGGCGCGACATTCGATCTCCCCCCTCGTGGGGGAGATGTCCGGCAGGACAGAGGAGGGCGCTGTCCCGCCAGCGTCTGAGGGTAACGTTACTTTGCTTGGCGCTCCTTCACATTGGCGTGGGCGTTCGCCGCCTCTGTGTCGGTGGCCGGCGTCTTCGTCTCCTCGCCGGTGAACGGGCTGCCCTGCCCAGGCGCAAGGTCGCCGCTATGGCCGGCCTTGTTGGTCTGGAAGGGCTGGCTGTCGGGGCTGAGGCCATGCTGCGTGGCGTTGAACAGATGGTCGTCCGCGCGGGCAAAACCTGCGAAGGCGATCAGCGATACGCTTGTGGCTGCGAGAATGAGCATGTGCTTTTTCATATCTGGTCTCCATTGAGTGCCAGATCGATCCCGCGCATTCGGTCTGGCGGTTTGAGTGAAGGGACGTTTGTCCCTTTGCCTGCCCGCCATCTGCATAGGTCAACGCTTGGCGGCGCCGGTTTATTCCGGTGAACACGGTTTCCGAGCTGAAAAGTCGCGGCCGTCCATTCGGCGACGTCTGCGCGGCATCTTCACCAACACCGCCTGGGGCGTGCCGGCCAGCGGATCGAGCTGATGGTTCGTGTCGGTGATGAACATCAGCCGCTCGCCGACCGTGATGCGCGCCTGCAGCGCATAGGTCCGGCCCTTCTGGATCGCATTGGCGTCGAAACCGATTTCGAACTTGATCGGCACCTGTCCGGTGGGCGCTATCCTGCGCTTGGCGATCACGGTTGCCGGCGCATCGGCCAGCGAGACGTCGGCAAGCTCGACCACCAGCACGGCATCTGGCGGCAAAGCGATGCGCTCGCGATAGGTCACCTCGCCCGCGATGGTCTTCTCGGCGGCCGTGGTCACCTGCGGCGCGGCGAGCACGCCGACGACCAGCGGCACCAGCCCGAAGATGAAGAACTCCGCGATGCGGTCCAGCATGAGATTGCCCCGCCAAGCAAATCAAACCGATTTGCATGGTCAGGAGGGATTGCGGTGGTTCGATGGCCGCTACCGGTAGCCTCAGTTTGAAATTCGATCCCGGTATTGATTTAGACTGAGTTCATTTGCCCCGCCCGCATAGTCGGGATCGGCGGCCTGCACTGGGTCGTCTTCCCACCCGCATTCTTGGCAGATTTCATAGTTGCCCGGCTTGCTTACGGCGAGCGAACCACAACACTGACACGGGAATAGAGGGCGAGTCATTGTGACACGACACCAAGTTCCCCGGCCATGGTTATTCACGCGACTTCGACCAGCGGTCCGCCGCTTGGTCGTCGGCTTCCTTGGCCTCGACCCAGCCGCCCTCGGAGCCGTCGGCAAGATGCTCCTTCTTCCAGAAAGGCGCGCGCGACTTCAGATAGTCCATCAGGAAATTCGCCGCCTCGAAGGCGGCCTGCCGGTGCGACGAGGCCGCGACCACCAGCACGATGTTCTCGCCCGGCATTACCTTGCCGTGGCGATGGATGACGGTAAGCCCCTGCAGCGGCCAGCGTTCGACGGCCTCCGCCGCGATGCGGCCGATCTCCGCCTCCGCCATGCCGGGATAGTGCTCGAGCTCGAGCGCCGACAGTGCGCCCTGCTCGTCGCGGCAAAGGCCGGAGAAGGTGACCACGGCGCCGATATCGGTCCGGCCCTTGGTCAGGCCGGCGATCTCGGCGGCGACGTCGAAATCCTCGCGCTGGATGCGGATGGCGGGCACGACGGCGCCGGCCATGTCAGCCTCCGGTCATCGGCGGAAACAGCGCGATCTCGCGCGCACCGGCGATCTTCTCGCGGTTGCCGACATGTTCCTGGTTGATGGCGACGCGGATGACGTCGGGGTATTGCAGCGCGTTCTCATATTCCTCGCCGCGCGACTTCAGCCAGCGCAGCAGGTCGCCCACCGTCTCGATGCCGGGCGGCAAGTCGACGTCCTCTTCCGGCTTGCCGATCCGCTCGCGTACCCAGGCGAAATAGATGAGCTTGGTGGACATCTCACTCATCCATGATGTGCTTGAGGCCGGCGCGGAAATAGTCGTAGCCGGTGTAGAGCGTGACGAGCGCCGCGACCCACAACAGCACCAGGCCGATCTGTGTGGTCAGCGGAAAGATCTTGTCGCCGGCCGGGCCGACCAGCAGGAAGGCGATGGCGACCATCTGGATGGTGGTCTTCCACTTGGCGAGCTGCGTCACCGGCACCGACACCTTCAGGGCCGCCAGATATTCGCGCAGGCCCGAAACCAGGATCTCGCGGCACAGGATGATGATCGCCGCCCACAGCGACCAGCCGGCGATGCCGGCGTGGCGGTCTGTGTCGGCCGCAAGCAGGAGCAGGCAGGTGGCGACCAGCAATTTGTCGGCAATCGGATCGAGCATCTTGCCAATGTTGGAAGTCTGCTGCCAGGCGCGCGCGAAATAGCCGTCAAAGTAATCGGTGATCGAGGCGAGCAGGAAAATGACCAGCGCCGACCAGCGGGCGAAGTCGGACGACTTCAGATGCCCCTCCAGAAAAAAGCAGAGCACGACCAGCGGCACCGCGACGATGCGGGCGTAGGTGAGGATGTTCGGCAAGTTGAACGCGCGTTGTGCCATATCGTCTCGGGAAATCTCCGCCGCCAGAGGTACTCAAATCAGAAGCCAATGTAGGGGGTCAACAGCCGAGATTCGATTGGACAGGGAAAAATGGCGTGAGGGGCGGTTGTGAGGTACTTCTCTCGGCTCCCGGATTTTTTCCTCAGAGGTCGAGGATTGGCGGCTTCGATGTCGGCCTCTTCTCGCAACGTTGGAGATTGGCGAAGCCCAGGCAGCTTCGTCATCCACGGGCGGAGCGGGAGCGAAGCGGACGCGCAGACCCGAGGATCCATTCCGTGACCTCGCGCGAAGTGTGGAGGCGGTGCAGAACAGAGGCCGTTCTGGATCGCCGCAAAGCTCGTAAGTCACGGAATGGATCCTCGGGTCTGCGCCGCGTCGCTTCGCTCCTTGCTCCGCCCGTGGATGACGATGGGACGGGCGTCTGAGCCAACCGCCAAGGTAAAGCATCCCTCGACATGCTGACACCTTCGCCAAACTTTCGTGCCCGGCCCAACCGCCTCAGCTCTCATGAAAATGATTATAGACCAGCTTCGCCACATGCTCGGAAATGCCGTCGACCTTGACCAGGTCCTCGACCGCGGCGCGGCTGACCGCCTTGGCGGTGCCGAAAGCGAGCAGCAGGGCGCGCTTGCGGCCGGGGCCGATGCCGGCGATCTCGTCGAGCGGGCTTTTCACCATCTCCTTCTTGCGCCGCGCGCGATGCGAGCCGATGGCGAAGCGGTGCACCTCGTCGCGCAGGCGCTGGACGAAATAGAGCACCGGATCGCGCACCGGCAACATGAAGCTTTCCCTGCCCTTGACGAAGAAGCGCTCGCGGCCTGCATCGCGGTCCGGCCCCTTGGCGATGCCGATGGCGACAACCCGATCCTCGACGCCAAGATCGGCAAGGATCTGGCGCACCGCCGTCATCTGGCCCTGGCCGCCGTCGATCAGGATGACGTCGGGCCAGGCCGGGAAGCCGCCATTGGCGGCCACCAGATCCTCCTCGCCCGCATCGTCCGCGGTTGCGCCAGGCTGCTCGTCGCCATGCTCCTTGAGCAGCCGCGAGAAACGCCGCTGCATCACCTCGCGCATCATGCCGAAATCGTCGCCCGGCGTGATCTCGGTCGAGCGGATGTTGAATTTCCGGTACTGGTTCTTCACGAACCCTTCCGGCCCGGCGACGACCATGGCGCCGACCGCATTGGTGCCCATGATGTGCGAGTTGTCGTAGACCTCGATGCGCACCGGCGGCTTTGCCAGGCCGAAGGTCTCGGCGAATCCCTGCAGCAGCCGCGCCTGGGTCGAGGTCTCGGCCAGCCTGCGGCCGAGAGCCTCGCGGGCGTTCTGCAGCGCGTGATCGGTCAGGTCCTTCTTCTCGCCGCGCTGCGGCACGGAGATCGTTATCTTGCGGCCGGCATGGGTGGACAGCGCTTCGGCGAGCAGTTCCTGCTCCTGCGCGACCTGCGACAGAAGCAGCGTGCGCGCCGGCAGCTTGTCGTCATAGAACTGCGCCAGGAACGAGCCCAGCACCTCGGCCGGCTCCAGCGCCGGATCGGCCTTGGGGAAATAGGCGCGGTTGCCCCAGTTCTGGCCGGTGCGGAAGAAGAACACCTGGATGCAGGTCTGGCCGCCCTCCTGATGGATGGCGAAGACGTCGGCCTCCTCCACCGTCTGCGGGTTGATGCCCTGATGCGCCTGCACATGGGAGAGCGCGGCAAGCCGGTCGCGGTAGATGGCGGCGCGCTCGAAATCGAGCTCCGCCGAAGCCTGCTGCATGGCGGCCGAGATTTCGGTCTTCACCTTCTGGCTGCGGCCAGAGAGGAAATCCTTGGCCTCCGCAACCAGCTCGGCATAGCCTTCATGCGAGATCTCACCGGTGCAGGGACCGGCGCAGCGCTTGATCTGGTAGAGCAGGCAAGGCCGCGTGCGGTTCTCGTAGAAGGAGTTGGTGCAACTTCGAAGCAGGAAGGCGCGCTGCAGCGAATTGATGGTGCGGCCAACCGCGCCGGCCGAGGCGAAAGGACCGAAATAGTCGCCCTTGCGAGAGCGCGCGCCCCGATGCTTGTAGATGCCGGGCGAGACATGATCGCCGGTGAGCAGGATATAGGGAAACGACTTGTCGTCCCGCATCAGCACGTTGAAACGGGGGCGGAGCCGCTTGATGAGGTTGGCCTCGAGCAGCAGCGCCTCGATCTCGGTGCGGGTGACGACGAATTCCATCGTCGCCGTCTCGCGCACCATGCGGCCGATGCGGGCGGTGTGGAATCTCCCCTGCGCATAGTTGGTGACGCGCTTCTTCAGGCTGCGCGCCTTGCCGACATAGAGCACGTCGCCGGCGGCGTTCATCATGCGGTAGACGCCGGGCTGGTTGGGCAGCCGCTTGACGAATGTCTGGATCACCTCGGCGCCGACCATGCCGTCGGCGTCGCCGGCATGCGGCGTCCAGTCGATGGCCGTGAAGGCGACATCGGGGCCGGTCGGCAAAGCCTCGGGTTCGACGATCTCCTCCGCCGCCACGTCCTCGACGTCGAGATCGACATCGGGGGGCAGGTCGTCGGCGGCGCCGTTGCGTCTGTGTTTTTGGGCTGCGGGACTCATTCCACCATGCCTGTCACATCGGGCGTCTGCCACGCAAGATGCTGGCCGCCATCGAGCGCGATCATCTGGCCGGTCACCGAGCGCGCCTGACAGAGATAGCGGATCGTGGCGCCGAATTCAGGCAATTGCGGGCCGCGCTTCAGGATCAGGCCCTCGACCTGCTTGCCGAAATCGTCGTCGTCCTGGCGCTTGTTCTTCAGTGTCGGGCCGGGACCTATGGCGTTGACGCGAATGCGCGGCCCGAGCGCCTGCGCCAGCATCTCAGTCTGCGTCCACAGCGCCGATTTCGACAGCGCATAGGAGAAATAGCGCGGCGTCGGCCGCCAGACGCGCTGGTCGATCATGTTGACGATCAGCCCCTCCTCACCTTGCGGCAGCGCGCGGGCGAAATTCTGCGCCAAAAGCGCGGGCGCCTTCACGTGGACGGCGAAATGGCGGTCCCAGGCCTGCCAGTCGAAATCATCGACGCTGTCGTCGACGAACAGGGACGCGTTGTTGACCAGCAGCGTCACAGGCCCGAGCGCGGCTTGCGCGCGACCGATGAGACCACCCACCGCATCCATGTCGGTGAGGTCGGCGGCGACGACGGCGGCGCGGCCGCCCTCGCCCGTGATCTTCCCCGCCAGTGCCTCCGCCTCGGCGCCTGAACGGTTGGCATGGATGGCGACGGCGAAGCCATTGGCGGCCAGATCCTCGACGATCGCCTTGCCGATCCGTCTTGCTCCACCCGTCACCAGCGCGACGGCCGTGGCTTGTTTCATGGTGTCAATCCTCAATCGGCTTCACGATTCCGGGAAGCCGGCACAATATGACGGGCCAAGCGTTAAATGCCATTTCCACCTGGGGCAGGAATGTGGCGAAGCGGCCCGGACGCGCTTCCGCCCCGCCGGATTCGGGGCGCCATTGCCGGCAATATATGTCGCTGCACCCCTTGAACCAAGCGATGTGCAGCGCAACATGATTAGCCTGCTGACATTCGCTGTTGCGAAGATGCAACGTCACGTTTCGGCCTCATTGGCGCCGGGGAATGACCCAAGTTCAGGTTCGCTTCAGCCGCATTTCAGCACGACATTTGGAACCGTTAAACGCCAGGCTCGTTTATCCCCCCGGACGGGCCGGGGCGTTTCATGAACAAGCAAGCCTAAGTGTCTTGTGGCTTAAGGAGTATATAATGAAGACCAATCTCAAATTCGCGCCGCTTGCCGCCGCGCTCGGGCTGTTCGCCTTTGCTGGTACCGCCTTTGCGGCCGACGTCGTTTCCGAGGAGCCGCCGGCTCCCGCCCCGGTTGCCGAGCTTCCGGTTGCTTCCTGGGCCGGCCCCTATGCCGGTATCAACCTCGGCTACGGCTTCAGCGGCCATGCCGATGCCCGCGATGCAGGCGTCAACGTGAAGACCAAGGGCTTCATCGGCGGCGTCTTCGGCGGCTACCAGTGGCAGCAAGAGAACTTCGTCTACGGCGCTGAAGCCGATCTTGGCTACAACGGCGTCAAGGGCGACAGCGCCGGCATCAGCGCCAAAGGCGGCCTCGAAGGCTCGCTGCGCGCTCGCCTCGGCTATGCCGTGACCCCGGAAATCCTGCTCTATGGCACTGGCGGTCTCGCCGCCAAGAACCAGAAGATCACGGATAGCGTCACGCTCACCGACGAGAGCAAGGGAATGCTCGGCTGGACGGCTGGTGTTGGCACCGACATCAAGATCACCGACAATGTGTTCGGCCGGGTCGAGTACCGCTACACCGACTACGGCGACAAGGACTTCGGTACCCTCGGCAACGTCAAGTCGAAGGACAACCGCGTCACCTTCGGCGTCGGTATGAAGTTCTAAGTCGTAGAAGCCACGACACGGAAAAGCCGGGCCTTGCGCCCGGCTTTTTTTGTTGACCCGGCCGAAAGGCGTCAGGTGCCCGACTGGCGTGCCGGTTGCCTCTGGAAACCATCGTGGGTGGGGATCGACGGCAGCCGTTCCAGCCATTTCAAGCGCGATCGCATAAAGACCTGGGCGTCCGGCCGGTAGTCGCCCGGATCGGTCAAGGTGGCGGCGTGAACGTGGATCTCCGACGGCCATCTTGTCGAGCGGAAATAAAGCCTGGTGCCACAGGACGGACAGAAGCCGCGAAACGTGTCCGTGCTGCTTTCATAGTGCCTGATGTCGCCGGCCCAGCTCAGCTCATCGGCCCTCAGTCCCAGGAAGGCGGTGAAGGGAGACGAGGTGGCACGCTGGCAATCGGCGCAGTGACAGACCAGATTGCGGATGATGTCGCCGGAATATGTCCAAGTGACCGCTCCGCACATGCAATGCCCGCTGAGTGCCATCGCTTCCCCTTTGGCCGGGCGCGTTCGCCAGCGCCGGCACAGCCGATACTGACACATCGCCATGCGGAAAATGGCGAGTCAGCGGCTTACGCGCGCTTCTTTGCGACCTTGGCGGATTTGTCCTTCGGCGGCAGTGTCTGGACAAAGGCCAGAGCAAGATCGAGCCAGAAGGCGAGCTCGGCCTCGCTCGCCGTGCCTGCCGGCCCGACGTGGAGGTAGCCTTCCATCGAGCGCCCGCCCATTTCCATCGGACGCGCATGGGGACGAGCGGCCGCCGCAGCATGCGCGTCCTTGCCGACGCGCACCAACAGCCCACGCTTCGAGGTGCCGATCAGTAGGTTGCCATCTATCATGAAGCAGGTGCCGCCGAACATCTTCTGCTCGGCGAAGGCGCGTCCGCCGAGGCCGGCGCGCAAGCGCTCGACCATCGGGTCGGGCGCGACGCTGGTTGAGGGCTTTGTCATGCTCACCACCTCCGGCTTGGATGATGTCAGGCAAGCATGGAAGCGGGTGGCGGTTCAAGCTCGCTTCTCCTTCTCCCCTTGCGGGAGAAGGTGGCCGAGCGAAGCTCGGACGGATGAGGGGTGCTCCAGCTTGGCGCACACCTTGGTCAGTCTCGGATGGCGCCAGGTTCACCAGCGCCTCACTCCGTCCAACACCCCTCATCCGTCTCGGCGCTATCGCGCCGATCCACCTTCTCCCACAAGGGGAGAAGGAAAAGGCGCCTCACCCCGGCACGCTTGCTTTCAGTTCCGGAAACTTCTCGTCAAACCTCGCAGCCCAGCGCACGAGCCGGCTTCGGCCCTTCTCCCATTGGCCGGAAAACCGCAGCGCGAGATAGCCAAGGGTGGCGCGCAGCGCCATGTGGCCGGCGGTGATCTTCTTCGGCAGCTTGGGCGGGTTGGCGTTGATGAGGTCGAGCGCGGTGGTGATCTTGCCCCACTGGCGGTCGAGCCAGGGCTGGTAGACCATCTCTTCCGGCCGCGTCCGCCGCTCATAGACCATCGACAGCGCGCAGTCGCAAATGCCGTCGGCCAGCGCCTCGAGACCTTCCGCCTCGAGCCGCTTGTCGGGGTTGCGCGGGAACAGCGCGTTCTTCGACAGCCGGTTGAGATGCTGGGTAATAGTGCGGCTGTCATAGATCGAGCGGCCATCCTCCAGCACCAGCACCGGGATCTTGCCGAGCGGGTAGGTTGGCCGAGATCAGTTCGGCGGGCTTGTCTTCCGTCTTGATCGGCACGAGGTCGATGGCGATGCCGGCGTAGACGGCTGCCATGCGGACCTTCGAGCTGTACGGGGACGTGGAGGCATAGAGCAGTTTCGGCATGATCGATTTCCCAATTGTCTGCCGCACTGTTGACCGAATGGGACCTCCAGGGCAACGGCCCAGCAAAGCCGATCCGGATTAGCCACGTCCTGCCGGCGCGGATGCGGCAACAAAAAAGCTCCCGGAAGGTTTGCCTGGCGGCAAATTTCCGGGAGCTTTAGGAGGAGCGTCCGCGCCGACTCCGCTCGCTCAGACACCGAATTGGCGAGAGGCCTGAATAGCACCCGCCCTCACCCGTTGCGGTTCGCGCGCGAAGCTACGCGATTACTTCTTGGCGGCCGGCTTCTTCGCCGGAGCTGCCTTCTTGACGGCTGCCGGAGCCTTGGCGGCGGCGGCCTTCAGCGGAGCCTTGGCGGCGGGCTTTGCCGCGGCCTTCGCGGCCGGCTTCGCTGCTGCCTTGGCCGGAGCCTTGGCGGCTGCCTTCGGTGCCGCTGCCTTCTTCACTGCTGCAGGTTTCGCGGCAGCCTTAGCTGCCGGCTTCTTTGCCGGCGCTTTCGCCGCCGGCGCCTTGGTTGTGGTCTTTGCCATGCGATGCCCCTTGCGTTTTGCCTAAGGTCGTGAGTGACCCGGCATGCTCATGCATATCTGACTCGCGACTGTCTAGCCAGCGAAGCAACACAATGATTTTCAGTTATTGAATTTTGGTTACACGAAGATGCATCTCATCGAAAAATTGTGAGCGAATCTGTCACTTTCGAAGTGACGGGCCGGCGCACAGACTTTCGCGTGGCTTCTATCACCCGATGATCCATCCATTCGCGGCATAAGCTTATATCGTAATGTGAGCAGAGTGCTCACAATAGAGAACCCGCCGCTGAACACCGGCTTCATCTTGTCCAGCGAAAACATCTACAGATGAACCGGCCACGCGAGGCGGTCAAAGCTTACGCGTTTGAAAGCGAGCTTCAAGCTCATATCTCGACCTGCAGGCGGCGCGCCGGTTCGACCCGGTGCAGGTGCACGGCGTAGGTGTCCCAGGGCGGCGAGACCGCGATCCCGGCCAACATTCGGCCGACCTCGCCGCGATGATAGCCGCCGTGCAGGACGACATGGGTCAGCATCTCCTGCCTCGTCATGCAGCCCTTGTCGCCATCGGTGAAGGTGAAGGCGATCGGCTCGGCAAGTGCCTGCTCCGAAATGGTTTCGAGATGGTCGAGATACCAGCGATCGACCTCGGCCAGAGCGGCTCGCAGCGCGCGTGGCTCGGGCGTGTCCGGCGTATTGTCGCCCGCATAGCCGTGGGCGACGCCCTCCAGATGCGCGGCAAAGATCCGCGACACGACATGGATATGGTTCATCAGGCGGATCGCGGCGTGTCGCTCTGCCGCGCCGCGGGACGGATCCAATCCGGCAAGCGTCTCCAAGAGCTCGTCATCCGCCCAGGCCTGATAGGCAAGCAGGCCCTTCAGCAAGGTCTTGGCGCTCATCTTCGTGGCTCCATTTGCGTTGGCGAAATGAATGTGAGTATCCTGTTCATATTCTCGGGAGACGGGCCAGCATGTCTACTCGCATTGCAAAGCCGGCCGCGCGCATGCGCAAGCAGCCGCGCCAGGCGCGTTCGATCGCCACCGTCGAGGCGATCATCGAAGCCGGTGCTCACGTTCTGAGCGAGCTCGGCTGGGTCGGCTTCTCCACCAACAAGGTGGCCGAAGCCGCGGGCGTCAGCATCGGCTCGCTCTATCAGTATTTTCCCGACAAGCTCGCTCTGGTCGAAGCGATCCGGCGCCGTCACTTCGATCATGTGCTGTCGGTGATTCGCGAAGCGTCGGCGGAGGAGAAGCCGCTCAGGCAATTCGCGCGCGAGCTGGTGCGCGGTATGATCGGCGCGCACTCGATCCATCCGACGCTGCACCAGGTGCTGCTCGACGAGGCGCCCGGAGACCGCGGCTCGCGCGCCGCGCATGCCTCGTTCCAGGCGCGCTACCTCGAACATTACGCCGCGGCCGTCGCGCAATACCGCAAGCGCCGCAAGGACACCGAGACGATGGCGCGCGTGCTCTCCTCGGCGGTCGAAGGCGTGATCCACAACGCGGCGCGGCGCAACATGCTCGACGCGCCGGAACTGCAGAAGCAGCTCGTCGAGCTGATTTCGGCCTATCTGTCAGGCAGCCGGGCTACCTGACCTGTCGGGCGCCAGGGCAGCCTCAGACGGCGCCAGCGGACGAGGCCTGCGGTGGCTCGCGTACCGCCACGCCGCCTCGTCGGCCGCCGGCATCGCAAAATAATTCGCATCGCCTGTCGATTCCGCCGATCCCCGTTCGTCGTATCATTGCAACCAAACAACGAAGGACGACACACCGATGCGTTTCATGATGCTGATGATCCCCGGCGGCTACGCGACCGCGGCTCCCGACGTCAGGCCCGAAGCGGAAGCCGTGGCGACGATGATGAAATACAATGAAGAGCTAAAGCGCGCCGGAGTGCTGCTGGCGCTCGACGGGCTGCATCCGCCGTCCTCGGGCGCGCGGGTTTCTTTCAAGGGCGGCAAGCCCACCGTCACCGACGGCCCGTTCGCCGAGGCGAAGGAAGTGCTCGGCGGCTATTGGGTGATCGATGTGCGCTCGCCCGAGGAAGCCATCGAATGGGCGCGCCGCTGCCCAGCGGGAGAAAACGACGTCATCGAGGTCCGGCGCGTTTTTGAGATGAATGATTTTCCCGAGGACGTCCAGAAGGTCGCCGAAGGGTTCGGCGAGCTGAAGGGTTGACCGCCACGGCGGCGATCGAAGCGGTCTGGCGGATCGAGCAACCAAAGCTCGCCGCCAGGCTCACCCGCTATTTGCGCGATGTCGGGCTGGCCGAAGAGGTGGTGCAGGATGCTTTCGTGCTGGCGCTGGAACGCTGGCCCGGGGAAGGCATTCCCCACAATCCGGCCGCCTGGCTGACCCGGGTCGCCACCAACCGGGCGCTCGACCGGCTGCGCCGAACCGTGCTGATCGACGGCAAGCATCGTCAGTTGGCCGTCGACCTCGCCGAGTTGGAGCGCGAGATGCCCGACATCGAGGCGGCGCTGGACGAGGACATAGACGACGATCTGTTGCGGCTGATCTTCACCGCCTGCCATCCAGTGCTGGCGCCCGAACAGCGCGCGGCGCTTGCGCTCAGGATGCTCGGCGGCCTCTCGACGCCTCAGATCGCACGCGCCTTCCTGGCGCCGGAGGCGACCGTCGCCCAGCGTATCGTGCGCGCCAAAAGAACGCTGCGCGAAGCCGGCGTGGCCTTCGAGATGCCGCGCGGGCAGGAGCGGCGCGAGCGGCTCGGCGCCGTGCTGGAGGTGATCTACCTGATCTTCAACGAAGGCTACGTCGCTTCCGCCGGACCGGACTGGCTGCGCACGGATCTCTGCGGCGAGGCAATGCGCCTCGGCCGTCTGCTGGCGGCCCTGGTGCCGCAGGAGCCCGAGACGCTCGGCCTGATGGCCCTGATGGAGCTCAGCGCGTCGCGCTTTGGCGCCCGCATCGACGCAGCGGGCAACCCGGTCCTTCTGCTCGACCAGGACCGCAGCCGCTGGGACTGGTCGCTGATCCGGCGCGGCCTCGACGGGTTGAACCGCGCGATGGCGCTGACGCCGGCACCTGGCCCCTATCAGCTGCAAGCGATGATCGCCGCCTGCCATGCACGCGCCGTGAGCGCGGCCGACACCGACTGGATCGCCATCGCCGCATATTACCAGGCACTTGCGCTTGCAGCGCCCTCGCCCGTCGTCGAGGTCAACCGGGCGGTCGCTGCCGGCATGGCGTTCGGACCGGCGCAAGGGCTGGCAATCGCCGACGCGCTGCGGGACGAACCTCGGCTCAAGTATACGCATTTGTTGCCCACGGTGCGTGGCGATCTTCTGGCGAAGCTCGGACGGATGGACGAAGCCCGCGCCGAATTCCGCCGCGCCGCCGGGTTGGCCGGCAATGAGCGGGAACGGGCGCTGTTGCTTGCGCGGGCTGGTGGTGGAGAAGCCAACTCGGGATAGGCCGGCGGGACAGCGCCTATCTCAGCTGTCTATTGCCTGCCATTGAACCGGCGTCTCTCAGCGCGTGGCGACCACGGCCATGCCGGCGCCGATCATCACACCACCGGCGGCGCGGTTGACGCGGCGCACGATCGCTGGTGTGCGCAAGAGGCCGCGGGCTCGGCCGGCGAGCAGGACATGTCCACCGATGACCACGGCCTCGACGATCAGGATCACCGTCGCCAACACGCCAAGATCGCCGGTGTTGAGCGACGCGCCGACCACGTTGGGCAGCAACGCGACATAGAACAGCGGCATCTTCGGATTGCCGAGGTTGAGCGCGATGCCGGCGGCGAAGGTCGCCAGCAAGCCGCGTCGGTTCGATACCGGCTGCGATGCCGGGACCACGGGAATGGCGGTCCACAGCCTGACGCCCATCCAGATCAGATAGGCCGCGCCGCCATAGCGAAGCACGGTCATGACGACCGCCATCTTGGCGGCGACGATCGACAGCCCGAAGGTGGCGAGCACCAGAAAGATCAGGATGCCGACCACCGTCCCGGCCCCATAGGCGATGCCCGACGCAGCGCCGCTGGAGATCGTGCGGGCGACGATCGTCATATTGTCCGGGCCGGGACTGGCGGCGAATACGAAGAAGGCCGCCGCGAAGGCAAGCAGCGTCGTGATATCCATGCCCGTCAGCGAAGCCTCAGCGCAGCACGCGGCAGCGGCCGTTATAGACCAGCCAGCGGTCGAAGCCCAAGACGCAGAACTCGACATTGTCGCCGATCGAGGCAAAGCCCTGGCCTTCCTCGATCAGATAGAAGATCGAGCGGTCGCGGCCGTCGGACAGGTTGACGGTGGCGCGGCAATAGTGGCGGCCGATCGGCCATTCCTCGCTCGCCGGCTCGTAGCGATGCTGGCGGATGTCGCGGAAATCGGTAATCGCGACATCCGGCAGATGCGGCACGTGATGCACCTGATAGGAGAAGCGGTCGGTGATCTTGTTCAGCACCCAGCTTTCGCCGCAGACGCTGCCATCGTCGCCGCTGTAAACGGAAAGGTCGGCGGCCTGCGCCGCCTGGGTAAAGCCCAGCGGAGCGGCGAAGGGAGTGGACAGCGCAACCAGCGCGGCAAGGACGGAATGGGCGAAGCGAGTCATGACAGCCTCTCAAGGTCGGTTGCACGCACTGTGCGGATTCGCTTGGCGGCGGTCAAGCGGTCGCGAAAACAATGGTTTCCGCAAAGCTTCGTTGCGGATTTGCCGGTTGATCAGTGAGTGCCGGCAAGCAGCAGCCCGCCGATGACGGCAATGTTGATCAGAAAGGCGTTGCGCAGCACCTGGCGCTCCGGCTCCGCGCTCGCCCAGAAACGCAGCAGCATGAAGTTCGTCGCCAGCGTGAAGATGACCAGAGCGACGGCGGCAAACAGCCGTGCCACGCCAACGGCGAGCAGCGAGCCCGCGATGACCTCGACCGCCGAACCGGCGGCCAGCATCAAGGTGGGGGCCGGAAATTTCTGCGCGGCCAGATAGTCGCGCATCGCCCCGAATTTGAGGAAATGCTCGACGCCGGCGAAGACGAACACGCCGCCGATGAGGAGAGCGCCGACAGCTTGGATCATTGGAACAGGCATGGCGGCCTCCTCTCGACGACGTGGTTCGTTCCATTCAATCCTCGGGGATGAAGGCCGGGTTGTAGACGACCTCCCACAGGTGATCGTCGGGATCCTGGAAATAGCCGGCATAGCCGCCCCAGAAAGTATTCTGCGCCGGCTTGACCACGCGCGCGCCGGCCTTGACGGCCTCAGCCATCACCGCGTCGACCTCGGCCTCGCTGCCGACATTGTGGCCGATGGTCAATTCGGTCGGGCTGCGGCCGCTTTGCGGCACGGTGGCATCCCAGGCGATGCTGGCGCGCTCGTAGATGGCGAATTTCAGGCCGCCGGCGAGATCGAAGAAGGCGACGGCGCCATGCTCGAATTCGCGGCCGATGATGCCCTCGGTCGGCAGGCCGAGGCCGTCGCGATAGAATTTGAGGGAGGCTTCCAGATCATCGACGCCGAGCGTCAATACGGTGATGCGAGCTTTCATTTCTCTCACTCCTTTCTATATTCGTGACCACAGTCGCAAACGGATGCGGTCCGATGCGAGCGCGTGAAGCGCCGTGAAGTTCCGTCCGTTTTGCCATGGATGACGCGGCCGGCATTGAATGTTTCGGCCAAAATAACCGTCACACCGATCCGGCAACCTCGCTGGAGCAGATCGGAGAGGAGATGGAACCGGTCCTGGCACAGACCACCGGCTTCTTTCGGGAGCGGCCTGCCGCCGGCGGGCTGGCCGATGCCTTCTCCGCTGTCTGGGTCCATCGCATGGACGAGCAGACCGTTCCCCCTATCGTCATCACGCCGGACGCGACGATCGACCTGCAATGGATCGATGGCCGCTTCCGTATCGCCGGCCCGGACAAGGAGCCGCAGATCGAGCAGCCTGCCGCTGGGGCGGTGATCGTGGGCTTCCGCTTCCGGCCGGGCGCGGCGGCGGGCTGGCTCGGCGTGCCGGCCGGCGAAATCGTCGGCGGACGGCTTGATCTCGGCGAACTGTGGAGCACGCGCAGCCGCGAGCTTTCAGACCGGATCAGAGCGACGCCCAACCTCGCCGACCTGGTTCGGCGTCTGGAGGAGACGATCGGCGCGCACACGGAAGGACGCGCTGCGCTCGACCCGCAGATGGGCCGGGTCTTTGACGTCATCGACGAAGGTTTGCCGCCGGGAACGCCGCTGGTTCCGTTCCTGCAACGCCAGTTGCATATGAGCGAGCGGACGCTGCGCCGGCGTTTCGAGGATGCTTTCGGCTATGGTCCGAAGACGCTCGACCGCATCCTGCGCTTCCACCGGTTCCGGCGCATGCTGCGGCAGCAGGGCGAAGCCTCGACCGCGCTGCTCGCCATCGAGGCCGGCTATGCCGACCAGGCGCATCTGATCCGCGAAAGCCGGCGGCTGACCGGCGTGACGCCCTCGGCGTTGTCTTGAGCGTACGCAGGCGCCCTACTCGCCCGCCAGCCAATCAGAGGTCCAGCGCGACGGCTGCCGGACGGCTAGCGCCTTATGCAGGGCGGGCAACAGGACCTTCAATTCGCCTTCCAGCGTATAGGGCGGATTGACCACCACCAGCCCGCTGCCGTCGAGGCTGGGCTCATCCGAGGCGGGCCGGATTTCGAAGGCGATGTCGAGCAGCTTCGGAATGCCGGTTTCCTTCAGCGCCGCGCGGAAGGCCGTCACCGCCCTGCGATCCTTGATCGGATACCAGAGCGCGTAGATGCCGCCCGGCCAGCGCCGGTGCGCCTTGCGCAGGCCATCGACCAGACGGGAGAACTCGCCTTCCTCCTCGAAGGGCGGATCGATGAGCACCAAGCCGCGCTTTTCCTTCGGCGGCAGTTGCGCGCCCAGCGCCAGCCAGCCGTCGAGCTCGATCACCCTAACCTGGAAATCGCCCTCGAAAACGAATTTGAGCCGCGCGGCATCCTGGGGATGCAGCTCGACCGCCGTCAGCCGGTCCTGGCTGCGCAGAAGATGGCGAACGATCAGCGGCGAGCCGGGATAATGCTTGAGGCCGCGATCGGGATTTTGTACCCGCACCGCTTCCAGATAGGGCTGAAGCAGCGCCGCCGCCTGCGGCTCGAGCGTCGCCTCGGTGAGCCGGCCGATGCCGCCCTGCCACTCGCCGGTCTTGCCGGCTTCGACCGAGGCAAGATCGTAGCGGCCGATACCGGCATGGGTGTCGATGACGCGAAAAGCCTTGTCCTTCTGCTTGAGATATTCGACGAGGCGCGCGAGCACGGCATGCTTGACGACATCGGCGAAATTGCCGGCGTGGTAGGCGTGGCGATAATTCATACCGGCCTCACTTCAGAGAGCATGATGTCGTCCGAAAACCGCTTCACACTTTTCGGTATCATGCTCGTGGCGAACCGTTGCGGCCCCAGCGCGGCGGTGGCGGCTGCGAATTGGGATTCTGCGGATGGCCTCCGCCGCGGCGGCCGAAGACGAGCGACAGCACCAGTCCGGCAAGGCCGACGCCCATCAGCGTGTAGCCGGCCGGCTCAGCGCGTTCGTCAATCGAGCCGGTGCCGGCGCGCAGGACGAGATCGACCGCGCGCATGTCGATGCCGTCGGCATCGCCGGGACCGACGGTGAAGACGTAAGGGCCGGGCGTGACCCTGTCGATGACGCCGGCCTCGTCCCGAAAGATCTTGTCGGGCAGTTGCGGGCTGGTCTGGCGCGGATTGTCGGTATGGTTGAAGGAGAGCGCCGAGGCCAGCGCCGTGCGGCCGCCACTCGCCGCCGTTAGCGTCAGCACCGTGCGCTGCTGGCCCGCGACGCGCTCGGCTCGCGCGGTCAAGTCGACCAGCACCCGCACCGGCGCGTCGCTCGTGGCGAGTTGCACGGTGACCGGCCGGAAGCGGCCGCCCTCATAGACGCGGTAGGTGCCGATCGCATGGCCGGAAAAGTTGCTCATCGCCCAGGGATAGAAGATGCCGATGGCGGCACCGGCAATGAGGAGAAGGACAAAGAGGAAGCGCATTCAGACCCTTGGCTGTTTTGTTCGGCTGGCGGCTGTCCGCTCTATCTTTTTTTGACGCAATTCCGGACGGAAAACCGCCCACACTTTTCCTGGAATTGCTCTAGCGGTCTTCCCCTCCGGCAGCTTCGCGGACCCGCTCCATCTCGTCCAGAAACATTTCCAGGCCAAGCTCGAATGTCTTGTCGAAGCCGGCGCTGCCAAAATAGGCGCCGGCCTTCACAACGCTCGGATAGTCACGCGCCAGTTCCTCATTGCTGACCGTGGTGACGGCCGAAGGCCCCTTGGCGTAGCCGGCCGTCTCGTCGAGGATCGCGCCCATCAGATAGTAGCCGGCGGCGCGGAACAGGCGGGCGCTGAGCTCTGGCCCGAAGCCGCCATCCTCGAACATGCCGATAATGGCGTTGAGCTTGGCAAGGCAGGGCGGCGAGTTCATGCGGTAGACGACGATGAAGGGCGCGAAGGCCGGGTGCTCGGTGGCGACACGGCGGAACTCCTGCATGCCGATGCGGGCCCGCTCGCGCCAGGGCAGATCAGCGCCAGGGATGACGAGCCCGCTCATCTGGCGGTCGACCAGCGCCTCGTAGAGATGCGCCTGCGAGGGAAAGTGGTGATAGATGCTCATCGCCTCGCAGCCGAGCCTGGCGGCGAGCTTGCGCATCGAAAAGCCGGATAGCCCTTCCCGCTCGATCACCTCGAAGGCAGCATCCTCGATCATCTCGCGGGAGAGCTTTCCGCGGGGGCGCTTGTTTTTGCTCGATGCATCCATGGGGGCGCTTGACAACTTACACTGTAAGGTTCATCGTTCGCATACCTTACATCGTAAGGCTAACAAAAACCAGAGGAGAACATCATGTCAGTCATTCGCATCGCCTCAGCCGTGCATTCCTGCCTTCGTTCCGCCTCGCTCATCGCCATCGCGGGCGCGTTTGCCGTGGCGCTCGCCTCCGCGCCCGCCCGGGCCGATGATTACGACGCCACCCTCAAGGACATCCAGTCGACGATGGGCGGCGTGCCGACCTTCGTCAAACAGTTCCCGAAAGCCGGTCTGCCCGGCGCGTGGGCCGAGGTCAAGGCCATCGAGCTCAGCGACGAGACGGCGCTGACGCCGAAGGAGAAGTCGCTGATCTCGCTGGCGGTCGCGGCGCAGATCCCCTGCAGCTACTGCATCTGGTCGGACACCGAAAACGCCAGGCACGCCGGCGCCACCGACCAGGAGATCCAGGAAGCCGTCGCCATGGCGGCGCTGACACGTCACTGGAGCACCATCTTCAACGGCATGCAGATCGATTTCGATCAGTTCAAGAAAGAGATGGGCGGAGAATAAGGGCTCAGGCACAGGGTACCGAAGGTGAAAAAATGGCCCGCGGCGACGCGGGCCATTTTGTTGCCACGCTTTGCCGGCACCGGCGGGATGTCCGGCCGTAAGCCGTCTCGCCCCCCTTGCGGCAACAGAAAAACCCGTGCAAGCGTTCAAACAGCTATCGCTAAATTAACCTGGTTGCCATAATAAGCTTGGGTGGGCGGCTGATCATGATTCGAACATAAGCGCCGCGCGCTTGAGGGGATTTTACTTCATGCTGATAGCCTATCGAGGCTTAAGCCGGCCTTGCCTCTACGAAAATTTTCGCTTTCCGATCAAGGCCCTGCTCCGTTTTTTTGTCCTGAGTGCGTTGTTGGCAACTTCCGGTTGCCAATACTTCAACTTCGGTCAGACGAGCTCATTCAGCGTGTCGCAAAGCGGCAACGCCGCCTTGATCGACTTGAAACCAACCCGACACATCCATACAGAGAGCTCCTCTCGCTCGGCGCCGGTGGTAAGGATCAATCCTTATCTTGGGAATGCTGGTTTTATTTGCGGCCCGAGCGGCTTTGGACAGCAATCGCATTGCTTCGCCAGAAGTGCCGGGGCGGTCGCCGAGAACATCTAGGCGCGATGCGGCAATCGCGACCCGGCGTCTTGCTGACGTTGCTTCCAGGCTTCAAGGATGATGCGGAGAGCCTCTCCCGGCCTGCTACCGCAATTCGATGAACGCGGCGCCCGGTTCCAAGCTTTCCTGGGCATCATCTCACTGCTGATAAGCCCGGTGCGCCCACTCCTTGGTTAACCATTCGCAAAGACGTGAGGTTAACGAAACGCTAATTTAGTTGACTACCCCCGGCACAGGTATATCTTTATATGCGTTGGGTGTGCAATTTGGGCGAGCAGTCTGCGGTGGTGGCAACCGACTCGTGGATCGCGACCTAGGGGCATGAGGGACGCTTAGGCGGCGAAGACAAGCCGTAGAGCGACAAGCCCCGCGAACTCAGAAAATTACGACGCACATCAGTGCAGGCGGTTCTGCCTCTGCGGAGGAATCGCCGTTGTGACCTGGTCGGGCAATGCCCGTCCCGGAATGGTAGCGTGTGCGTCCGAGGTTGCCATGAATAGGCTCATCAAAGTTCTGAAGCCGGTTCGATCGGGTCGAAAGAGCATCGATCGCGGCCGGGCCCTGGTCACCGGCGGAGCGGGATTCCTGGGTTCTCATTTGTGCGAGCGACTGCTTGCGGACGGCTATGAAGTCATCGCCCTGGACAATTTCCGCACCGGCAAAAGGTACAATCTAGCCGGCATCGCGCGCGACGCCGCCTTCACTTGTATCAGTCACGACGTCGTCGATACGTTGCCGACGGATCTCGCCGTCGACGAGATCTACAACCTTGCCTGCCCGGCGTCCCCGCCTCACTACCAGGCCGATCCCATTCATACGTTCAAGACCAGCGTGCTCGGGGCAATCAACCTTCTGGAACTTGCCCGACGCCACAACGCCAAGATATTCCAGGCCTCGACCTCAGAGGTCTATGGCGACCCGCTGGTGCATCCGCAGCCCGAAGGCTATTTCGGCAACGTCAACACGCATGGACCGCGCGCCTGCTACGACGAAGGCAAGCGCTCGGCCGAAACGCTGTTCTTCGATTATGCGAGAACCTACGGCCTCGATATCCGGGTGGCGCGCATTTTCAACACCTATGGTCCACGCATGCGGCCCGATGACGGTCGCGTGGTTTCCAATTTCATCGTCCAGGCGCTGCGCGGGGACGATATCACCGTCTATGGCAACGGCACGCAGACCCGCTCCTTCTGCTATGTCGACGACCTCATCGAAGGGTTTATGCGGCTGATGCGGTCGCCCGCGGCGCCGAACCATCCGGTCAACCTCGGAAACCCCGGCGAGTTCACCGTCATGGAACTGGCCGAGCTCGTCCTCGATTACACCAATTCCCGCTCGCGGATCGTGCAC
>NZ_RZRX01000068.1:0-25828 GCF_003997405.1 Mesorhizobium sp. M2A.F.Ca.ET.042.01.1.1 | reverse complement strand
GAAAGCCATCATCGCCTGTGTCAGAAAGCTCCTCATCTTCGCCAACGCCGTCGTCGAACGCGGCACTCCGTGGAGCAAAGCTCCACCCGCAAGCCACGCCGCCTAAGCTAATGGTTGCGCTTCTCCCGCAAGGGGAGAAGGAGGAGATTGCGCTACTCCACCCAATCCACCACCAGCGCCGCCACCCCGAACACCGCACCAACCGCGCACACCGCGGTCCAGCCGCCCCAGGCCCAGGCAAGACCGGCCAGCAGCGAGCCGATCGCGCCGCCGATGAAGAAGATGCCGACGAACAGCCCGTTGATGCGGCCGCGCGCCTTGGGCTGCAGGAGATTCACCGCGCGGCGGCCCAGCGTCTGATCGCCGGTGACGCCGATGTCGAGCAGCACGGCGCTGACGCCCATGAGGATGAGCGGCAGCCACGCCCCGCCGGCCTTGGCCGCGCCCGCCCATGCCGCAAGCCCGAGCGCCGCGATCAGCACGAGATGGCAGAGGATCGTGGCGGAGCGCGTGAAGCCGCGGTCGCCGGCTCGGCCGAAGACAGGCGTCACCGCCGCGCCCCCGGCGCCGACCAGCGCGAAAAGCGCGATGCCTTTCTGGCCTAGGTCGAAGGGCGGAGCGGCGAGGCGCAGCGCCACCGCCGTCCAGAACACGCTGAAGGCGGCCATCACCAGGCTCGCGGTGAACGCACGGCGGCGCAGCACCGGCTCCTGGCGCAGAAGCCGGACCAGCGAGGCGATGAGCCCCGCATAGCGCGCCTGCGCCAGCGGCCGCCGTCTCGGCAGGGTGAGGCCGAGCAGGATGGCAAGCAGCGCCAGCGCCGCGGCGCTGATGCCGTAGAAGGCGCGCCAGCCGAAAGCGTCGGCGATGAGGCTGGCGATCGGACGCGACAACAGGATGCCGATCATCAGCCCGCTCATCACGTCGCCGATGACGCGCCCTTCCTGTCCAGGCGGCGCCATCGAGGCCGCCACCGGCACCAGCACCTGGATGCAGGAACAGGCGGCGCCCAGGATGAACAGCACAACCAGCAGCGAGGCGGCGGAGGGCGCGAACGAAGCGACCGCTGCCGCGAGCACGGCCGCGCACAGCATGCGCAGCACCAGCACGCGGTTCTCGACCAGATCCGACAGCGGCACAAGGAAGAACAGCCCGGCCGCATAGCCGAGCAGGGTGGCCATCGAGACCAAGCCGCTTGCCGATGCCGCGGCGCCGAGCGACGGCCCGATCAGCCCGACCAGCGTCTGCGGCGCAAACAGATTGGTGACGATGATGCCGACCGAAGTGGCGAACAGCAGGGTCTGGGACCGGGTGATGGTGCTGTCGTCGGTATGCCGCGGCCGTTCGACGAGCTCGGCCGTGGCGATCCGCACATTGTCTGTTCCGTTCATGGTGGCCTCGCTGTCCGCATGTTTCGCGAGGAGTTTATTCGTAGCGATCATAATGCTACAATTGAAATGATCTGATAATGATTATGCGAGTTGCGCATGAACATCCATGACCTTGAAGCCTTCGTCGCCGTCGTCGAAACCGGCTCGATCGTCGGTGCTTCGGCGAGGCTCAACCTCACCCAGCCCGGCGTAACGCGTCGGGTGCAGAATCTCGAGGAGCGGCTGGCGACGCCCTTGCTCGACCGCCAGTCGAAGCCGCTCAAACCCACCGCATCCGGTCGCGAGGCCTATGAGCATGGCCGCCGCGTGCTGCGCTCGCTGGAAGACCTGAAGGCGGGCGTCTCGCCGGCGGGCGAGGTGCGTGGCGAGTTTCGCCTCGGCATCATGCCCTATCTCTCGACCAGCGCGCTGTCCGAGCCGCTCGACAGTCTTCGCGCGGCATTCCCGCAGCTGACGCTGAAGATCACCTCGAGCCTCTCGCCGCGCCTTGTGGAGCAGGTGCTGCACAGCGAGATCGACGCGGTGGCCGTCTGCCTCGCCGAGGACGTCGCGCCGCCGCCCGAACTCGTCGGCGACGATCTCGGCGTGCAGGCGGTGCTGCTGGTGGCCTCGCCAAGCCTCGGCGTGCCGAAGCCGGCCGAGCTCGACGATCTCGCTCGCTACCCCTGGGTGCTCAACGAAACCGGCTGCGGCTTTCGCGCCTTCATCCGCCATCGTTTCGAGGCGGCGCGGCTGCCTTTCCATGTCGGCGTCGAGGCGCAGGGCGCGGACCTGAGAATGTCGCTGGTCGCTCGCGGCCACGGCATCGGGGTCGTCACGCCCGGCGCGCTATCGGGCAGCCAATGGCGCGACGCGGTCGAGGTGGTCGACTGCCCCGGCTTCAAGCCGCAGGTGCGCTGCTGGCTGCTCCACCGCCCTCCGGCCGGCAGGCTGGCGCGGCCGATCGCGGTCTTTCGCGACGCGCTGGCTGAGGCGCTAAAGGGCCCGATGCCGCTGATGTCGTAAAAGCCAGGCTCCTTATCTCCTCCCTGACCGTGGAAAAAGCGATTTCAGTACTTTGGCAAACCCAAGCGTTAGAGACTGCCAGAGGGAGCGGGCCGCACCGTCAGTCGAGTTCGCTATTTCCGGGTCGTGCGATCCGGGCAGGGAGGCGAGCCACGAATCCCAAAACTGCTGCTGCATGGAGACGAACACGGGCGTCACATCGTAACCTTCGTCAAATATATTGACTAAGTCGCTCTCCTTGGGAGGCTCCCCCGTTTTCACTTTGCACACCACCAATCCACGACTCATCCCTGTCACGGTGCCTTCAGGGAAAACATTCGCGCTCGCGCCATAACAAAAGGGCAGTATTCCATCCACTTCGAGCTGCTTGCGGATTTGGCATAGGGCTTCGAAATAATCATCTTCCTCGGCAACGATGACTTTGTCGCGATAGCTGCAAGTGAGCCTGCACCGAGTCCCCACATTCTGCGGCGTGAACACCGCCTGCTCGTCACCTCCCGTGCCCCCTCCGATCAGGAACACGGTGTATTGTTCATCCATTGTCATCCCCCGATCTTTTGGTCACATTAGTTGCGCCGATCTATCAATGCAACTGAAAATTGTATACCGGTTGGCGCAAGTTGCTGCTTGCTGGCTCCTGCCTCGTCCTTGACCCAGCCCCCGCCTACGTTATCTTCGCCGCCATGCCAGACACCGCTCCCTCCGCCGCCGCGCCGCTCATCGTCATCGACCTGCAGACCGGCATGTTCGACGGTCGTTTCGACCCGCCGATCCATGACGCCGACGCCATCGCCGGGCGCTCGCGCGCGCTGATCGACTGGGCGCGGCGCTCCGGCCGCAAGGTGGCGTTCATCCGCCATGACGGGCCGGAAGGCGATCCGCTCGCGCCGGGCGCCTCCGGCTGGCCAGTCTGGCCGCTGCTCGGCCAGGCGGCCGACGAGCCGACCTTCGGCAAGAGCGTGGGCAACGCCTTCTCCAATCCCGAGCTCGCCGAATGGGTGGCGGGGCAGGGCGCGAAGGATGTCGTGCTCATCGGCGCCCAGACCGATTTCTGCGTCGCCGCAACGGTCAAGGGCGCCTTGGCCGAGGGCTTGGGCGTCACCGTGGTCTCCGACGCGCATTCGACGCTGGATTCGCTCGAGGAGAAAGCCCCCGACATCATCGCCCGCCACAACGAAGCCTTCGCTGGGCAAGGCGCGCGGATGACGACGACGGCGGAGTTGGTTGAGAGCAATAACTGAAAGGCCGCGTTCCTTCGCGCCCCCTCTGTCCTGCCGGCATTTGTCAGTGAAGCCTCGATCAGACGATCCAACGCAAGGAGCCAAGCTTGCCCACCCTCACTCTTCCCGCCGAAGGAGGTTGCCGCTGCGGCCGCGTGCGCCTGAAGATCTCGGCAAAACCGCTGCTCACCATGGCCTGCCACTGCACCGGCTGCCAGCTTATGTCGTCCAGCGCCTATTCGCTGAGCGCGGCGATCCCGTCGGAGGGTTTCGAGGTGACGAAGGGCGAGCCGGTGATCGGCGGACTGCATGGCGCCTCGAAACACTATTTCTGCGGCTACTGCATGACCTGGATGTTCACGCAGCCCGAAGGGATGGACTGGTTCGTCAATCTGCGGCCGACCATGCTCGACGACCATGCCTGGTTCGCGCCCTTCATCGAGACCTGGACGGCTGAGAAACTGCCCTGGGCGACGACACCGGCCGTGCACAGCTACGAAGCGCTGCCTGCCTTCGAGGAATATGAGGGGCTGGTCACCGAATACGCCGGAGCGCAAAAGTAAAACGGCGACCCTGGGCAAGGTCGCCGTCGGCATTTCTGTTCATGGTCGACGCGTCCGTTGGGGGCGCATTGTTGGGGATGTGCTTGGGCGTCCGCGTCGACCACGGCGGCCTCATACCGCAGACTTCACCATGACACATTTGCCGCTCGCTGAAACTTACGCGAAAGCGGTATATAACAGGCGTTGTACTTGGCTTCTTCCACAACGGGAGAAGGCAAGGGCGAAACACTTTCTATCCAATCCCGCATTGACTTCGTCCGCTCGACCGGCGACGACTGACGCTCGCCTTTATGGATTGCATCGTGAACCGAGAGCTACGGCATCGCGGTAGGTGCCAAGGCGGATTTTGTCGCGCTGAGGGTCGAGCATGTCCCGGAAGCGGTGGTTGCGGTGCCGAAGGCGTCTGTCGCGCGGGCAGGGAAGTGGCCCGAGGTGAAAGGCGAGCGCAAAATTTGGTTAAATTAGCCGGCGCTTATTTGTTGCCGCGCTACAACTTGCGCTATCAAAAAGTCCTCTGCTGAAGCTTTTGATTACCCAACGTAAACCGCATTGTGGTATCGACAATCGGTCGATCGACGCGGAGATATTCATGAAGCTAACCCTGCTTTGTTCGGTTGCTTTCCTGGCAGCCTCGTCTCCAGTTCTTGCGGCGGATCTTGTTCAGCCAGTCGCGGCCATGCCTTTTTCCTGGACCGGCTTCTATATCGGCGGCCAGGCAGGCGGCGGCTGGAATGACAGCCGCTGGTCGGGTGATAGTTTCCCGACGTTCAACACCAACGGCTCCGGCGGCATTTTCGGCGGCCAGATCGGCTATAACTGGCAGATCGACCAATACGTGATTGGCATTGAGGGCGACTTCTCGGGCTCGACCGTGAAGGGCGACGACCAATGTTCAGATGTCACAGGCTCGACCTGCCAGACCAAGCAGGATTACCTTGGCTCCGTGCGCGGCCGGCTCGGATATGCCGTGGACCGCTTCCTGGTCTATGGTGATGCCGGCGTTGCCTTCACCAAGTATAAATTTGCCGAGGTCGACTTGTTTCCACAATCGTTCGGCGGTGCCTCGCGTGTCGGCTGGACCGCGGGTCTGGGCGTCGAATACGCCTTGACCGATCATTGGACCGCCGGCGTCGAGTGGAACTATTACGACTTCGGCTCCAAGTCCGGTGAAAGTGACCGGCAGCCAGGCTTCTTCGTCGACAACCGTGACACGCAAAATGTCGTTGTCGGCAAGATCAACTACAAATTCTAAGGCAGGTCCAGGAAAGCGCGTGGCGGCTTGGGGCCAACCGTCCGCTTGATAGCCGATATCCCGGGGCCGCAACCTTCCGCAAAAGGTTGGGGACTTTGCCATGAAGAAAGAATATTCGAAGCCGACACTGGTCCGCAAAGGCCGGATTTCCGAGCAAGCCGCGAGGCCAAGCGGTTCGGATTCGCAGGCGCCGGAGTGAAGCGCGACCCCTCAGGGGCATGAATTAGCACATCAGGCAATAGGCCCAAGCGCTTGGCATTGCAGGCCATGTGGCTCGTGACCAGCACGTAAGCCGGCATGCCAACCCCCTTAAATCAGTTTGCACACATATGTTTCAAGCCGCTCCGGCTTCGTGAAGCCTTTCACCGTTCGCGCGCAATCCACCGGTTACAGACGCATCGCAAAAGCGGCGCCGGGTGAAGAGGCGGCGCCGGTTTTGCGCCGCCGATTTATGGGAGCTGTCCATGTTCAAAAGTCTCAACCGGATCCGTGCCGCCTTCGCGCAGGCCAGCAAGCGCCGCCGCACGATGCGCGAGCTGAACGAGCTGCCGCCGGAGATCCGCAAGGATATCGGCTGGCCGCAGGCCGCGCAGGACGACGAGATTCGGTTGCCGTTCTGAGGCGCACGTAAAGACGCCACAGCCGCGCGGCCGGCTTCTCGCGGCGCTTGTTGTCGACGGCGCCGGCTGGCCGCACAAGGCGGTCCGGCCAGCGCCAGGACAGCGCCTTCAGCCTATATCTCCGCAACGACCGTGCCGGACACCGGATCCGTCACGCCGAGATCGCCGCCCAGGTCTTCGAGCATATCGCGGAACGTGTCGAGAATGCCGATCATAATCGGGCGCGCCGCGGCGAGGCTGTCCATGTCGTTCCATTCGCCGACCATGCAGAAGGTGCGCTCGCCGGTCTTGATCAGGGCGCCCTTGCGAAAGCCCTTGGCGTTCAGCGAGACCTTTTCGTGTGCTTCGACGAAGGCCTTCTCCTTGCCCGGCTTGGTCCGAAAGCGGACTACGTTATAGGCGGTCATGGCTCCTCCGTTCGATGCGACATCAGCCGGCCGGCTTGTAGGCGCCGGCGGCCTTGTTGGCGGCCGCGATCACCGCCTTCATGTCGAGCTCTTCCAGAACGACGAGATCGCTCACCGAGCCGCTCGCACGCACGGCAAGCGTCATCCCCATTCCGGCGATCTGGTCCGGCACCTCGCCATTGACGATGACGTCATAGAGGCCGCGCGTGAACATCAGGCTGCTCATCCTGCCGCCCACGCTTTCAAACAGCGCCGCGATTGCAGCTTCCCGGTTCGATCCTTGCATCAGCCCCTTGGCGGCATGGGGTTCGTAAGTCGCGAGTATGGTAACCTTCATGGGATCCTCCTCCAAATATCACTGCCTCGGCCACCCAACGACGAGGGCAGCACGGACGTGCCTGTTTCTCCTTACATTTGACTGGTCTGTGGACCACCTGGGCAACACGGCCGGCGACGGCTCAACCGCAGCAAGGCTCCGGCTTGGCGTAATATGCGCCTTTTCTAATATGACGGCAATCAGCCATCCGCCATCCGCCGGAAGCCGATGACCGAATTTTCCATTAGCATTTGCGGAAAGTCCGTGGGCCAAATGTCGCCTCGACGATGCGCCATGACCGTTTTGTGTATTCACGTGGGCGATGTGGCCTGATAATAGGTCAACCAAGCTGACCTAAATAAGCACTTCGGGAGGTGCGCCTTGACCCTGTTGAACCTTCTGGCCTCGCGCTCGTCGCGCATGAAAGCCTCGGAAATCCGCGAGTTGCTGAAGCTGCTCGACCAGCCCGACATCATCTCCTTCGCCGGGGGCATACCGGATCCGTCGCTGTTTCCCGCGCAGGCCATCGGCGACGCCTACCAGGCGGTGCTGGGTGGCAAGGAGGCAGGGACCGCGCTGCAATACCAGGTCAGCGAGGGCTATCTGCCGCTGCGCAAATGGCTGGCCGCCTATATGGGCAGGCTCGGCGTTCAATGCGACGAGGGCAACATCTTCATCACCTCCGGCTCGCAGCAGGCGCTCGACTATCTCGGCAAGCTGTTCCTGTCGCCGGGCGACACGGCCCTGGTCACCTGGCCGACCTATCTCGGCGCGCTGCAGGCCTTCAACGCCTACGAGCCGCGCTATGACCGGCTGAACACCGCAGGCGGCAACATGACGCCCGAGGCCTACCGCGCCGCCGCGGCGGTGCCCAGCACTTTTTCAAAAGGGGGCGGCAAGGTGAAGTTCGCCTATCTGGTGCCGGATTTCGCCAACCCGACCGGCAACACGCTGGACGTCAAGCAGCGCGAGACGGTGCTCGACCTCGCCGGCGAGCTCGACATCGCTGTCATTGAGGACGCCGCCTATCGCGCGCTCCGCTATGACGGCGTGGGCGTGCCGCCGATCCTGGCGCTCGACTGCGCCCGCTCCGGCGGCATCGATCATGCCCGCACGCTTTATTGCGGGTCCTTCTCGAAGATCCTGTCGCCCGGCATGCGCGTGGGCTGGGTCTGCGCGCCACGCCATGTCGTGGAGAAGCTGGTGCTGATGAAGCAGGCCTCCGACCTGCACAGCCCCTCGATCAACCAGATGGTCATGCACCGCGTCGCCGACACCATCTTCGACGCCCAGGTGGAAAAGCTGATCGGCGCTTACCGCAAGCGGCGCGACGCGCTGCTCGGCGCGCTCGAGGCCAACATGCCCGACGGCATTGCCTGGAGCCGCCCGGAAGGCGGCATGTTCGTCTGGCTGACCCTGCCGGAAGGCGCCGACGCCACCGAGCTTCTGGCGCGTTCGGTCAAGGAGGCGCGCGTCGCCTTCGTGCCCGGCAATGCCTTCTACGCCGACGGCACCGGCCGCAACACGCTTCGCATGTCGTTCACCCTTGCCGACGACCGCGCGGTGAACGAAGGCGTGCCGCGGCTGGCGAAGCTGCTGCGGGGTTAGGCCTTCCATCACCGCCGCCTCGCGCAGGCGTGATTGGTAGTGCGCAGGCGTGATTGTCCGCGCGGCCCATTCCTCGGCTAGGGTCGCGGCCGATCCAACACCCCCTGGATCGATCCGGCCCTGGGGTCCCACCTCCATGGTCCGTACGAAAGAGCCCCGACGGCCTCCACCGGCGGGGCTTTTTTCGTTGTCCCGGCGGTCAGCGCGCCGGCTTGCCCTTTTTCGGGCCGCTTTTCCGCTACGCTAGAGCATGTCTCCCGAAAGTGGGAACCGGTTTCGGGATAAAGACATGCGTAAAATCAAAGACCTAAAGCGCATGGAGCGAATCCGAAGGATCGCGACGCGCTTTAGAGCAATTCCAGGAAAAGTGTGAGCGGTTTTCCGTCCGGAATTGCGTCAAAACAAAGGGATAGAGCGGTTCGCCTTTTCCGTGAAACGGTGAAACGCTCCATAGTGTTCAGGGAGGATCAGATGACCTTGCGTTTCGGCTTGACCACGCTTGCCCTTGTCGCCTTCGCCGGCCATGCGGCGGCCTTCGAGATCTCCAGCCCGTCGGTCTCCGACGGCAAATGGAATGCGAAATATCTCGGCGACAAGGCCGGCTGCGGCGGCAAGAGCGTCTCGATCGCGCTCGCCTGGAAGGATCCGCCGGCCGGCACCAAGAGCTATGCGCTGACCATGTTCGACACCGACGCCAATGGCGGCAAGGGTTTCTGGCATTGGCTGGCCTGGAACATCCCGGCCAGCGCCAAGGGCCTGGGTGAGGGCGCCGGGGCCGAGGGCGGCAAGCACATGCCCAAGGGCTCGGTGCTGGGCAAGGGCGGCGTCGGCCGCGCCGGCTATTTCGGCCCATGCCCGCCGCCCGGCAGCGGACAGCATCACTATGTCTTCACGCTCTACGCGCTTGGCGACAAGACGCTGCGCATACCGGACAATCCCTTGCCTGATATGGTCTCGGTGGCGGCGAAGAGTTCCGCGCTGGGCGAGGCGACGGTGACGTATACCTATGGAAGGTAGCTGATCTCCCCCCTTGAGGGGGAGATGTCGCCAAAGGCGACAGAGGGGGTCACCGCGCGTGAGGCGCCGACTTTTCTGTGCTTCGAGGGCGTCGGCGCTCTACGCGCCATGACCCCCTCTGCCCTGCCGGGCATCTCCCCCTCAAGGGGGGAGATTATCCTCACTCCGCCGCTTCGAGCTTGTCCTGCGTCTTCGTCTCGAAGTCGCTGGCGTCGTGGCGCTCGCGCAGCTGGAAGGCCGGATCGCCGGACATGCGGTTGACCATGCGGCCGCGCGTCACGGCCGGCCTGGCGTCGATCGCGTCGGCCCAGCGCTGCACGTTCTTGTATTCATGCACCGACAGGAACTGCGCGGCATCGTTGTAGCTGCGGCCCTTGGCTAGCCCGCCATACCATGGCCACACCGCCATGTCGGCGATCGTGTAGTCGGGGCCTGCCAGATATTCGCTCTCCGCCAGCCGGCGGTCGAGCACGTCCATCTGCCGCTTGGTCTCCATGGCGAAGCGGTCGATGGCATATTCGATCTTTTGCGGCGCATAGGCATAGAAATGGCCGAAGCCGCCGCCGAGATAGGGCGCCGAACCCATCTGCCAGAACAGCCAGGAGAAGGTTTCCGCGCGCGCCGCGCGCTCGGTGGGCAGGAATTCGCCGAATTTTTCCGCGAGATAGGTGAGGATCGAGCCGGACTCGAACACACGCACCGGTTTCGGCTCGCTGTGGTCCATGAGCGCGGGGATCTTCGAATTTGGATTGACCTGGACGAAGCCGCTGCCGAACTGGTCGCCGTCGCCGATCTTGATCAGCCAGGCATCGTATTCCGCGCCCGTGTGGCCCAGCGCCAGAAGCTCCTCCAGCATGATCGTCACTTTCTGGCCGTTGGGCGTGGCCAGCGAGTAGAGCTGCAACGGGTGCTTGCCGACCGGCAGCTCCTTCTCATGCGTCGGGCCGGCGATCGGCCGGTTGATCGAAGCGAACTGGCCGCCATTGGGCTTGTTCCAGGTCCAGACTTTCGGCGGGATATATTGGTCCATGTCGGAGGCCTTGTGTTTCGCGCAGGGCGGAGCGTTTCGTCAAGGGCGGGAAATCTGCCACGATGCCGATAGACTTAGGTGCGGTTGCGCGCGCGTCAAAGAAAAAAGTTCAACCTTCGTTGAACTAGCGCTTGTGCCAGTGCCTTGCCCTTCTCCCCTTGTGGGAGAAGGTGTCGCCGAAGGCGACGGATGAGGGGTGCTCCAGGGAAAGCCAGCGTCTCACTTCGCTGGAACACCCCTCATCCGTCTCGGCGCTGCGCGCCGATCCACCTTCTCCCACAAGGGGAGAAGGGAAGACCTTGCACCACGGCCCTTCGGCCATACTTATAGAACAAAACCCGCAACGCAGGATGGATCGATGACCGTCGAGAAAATTTCGCGCTCCGTCGTTGCCGTGCGCGCCACGGTTCCGGACGACGCTTTCACCGCCAACGCGCTGGGCACGCGCCGCGAGGGCAGCGGCGTGGTGATCCGCGACAATGGCCTTGTGCTTACGATAGGCTACCTCATCACCGAGGCCGAGGAAGTGTGGCTGACCGACCAGGATGGCCGCGTGGTCGCCGCGCATGCGCTGGCCTACGACCAGGAGACCGGTTTCGGCCTCGTGCAAGCGCTGTCGCCGCTCAACCTTCCGGCTGTCCAGTTCGGCGATGCCAGGAAGGCCAATATCGGCGACGCGGTGACGCTTGCCGACGGCATCGGCCAGCAGGTCGACGCCCACATCGTCACCAAGCAGGAATTCGCCGGCTATTGGGAATATCTGATCGACGAGGCGATCTTCATCGCGCCCGCGCATCCGTCCTGGGGCGGGGCGGCGCTGTTCGACCGCGACGGCAAGCTGCTCGGCATCGGCTCGCTGCGCCTGCAGATGAGCCGCGCCGGCGAGGTGGCTGACATCAACATGGTGGTGCCCATCGATCTTCTGACGCCGATCCTCGATGATCTCATCAAGCGCGGCCAGGCGGCGAAGGCGCCGCGTCCGTGGCTCGGCGCCTTCTCGGCCGAGTCGAACGGCATGGTGGTGGTGATGAGCGTCGCCGAAGGCGGCCCGGCAGCCAAGGCGGGCCTGCGCCAGGGCGACATCATCTCCGACGTGCGCGACGGCGAGGTCGACGGCCTTGCCGATTTCTACAGGAAGCTCTGGCAGAACCCGGCCGGCTCGGAAATCCCGCTGCGCGTCGTACGTGACGGCCGCGAGACGTGGCTGCGGGTGAAATCAGCCGACCGCAATTCGTTCCTGAAGAAGCCGCAGCTGCAGTAGCGCCGGATGCATCCAAGGCTGCTGAAGACCTTTCTGGCGGTCGCGCGCACCGGCAACGTCACGCGCGCCGCGCAGGAGGTCAATCTCGCCCAGTCGAGCGTCAGCGACCAGATCCAGGCGCTGGAAACCGAGCTTGGCGGCAGCCTCTTCACCCGCTCCCGGCAGGGGCTCGCCCTCACGCCGGCGGGCGAGGCGCTGAAACCCTATGCCGAGGATTTGCTGGCGTTAGCCGATGACGCGCGCGCCGCCGTCGATACCACCGGGGCAGCGACGGCGGGCAGCCTGTCGATCGGCGCGTTGGAGACGATCGCCGCTGCAAGACTGGCTCCATGGCTCGCCGGTTTCCGTGCCGCCCATGCCGGCATCGACATCAAGCTCAGGATCGCCGGCAGCGGCGACTTGCTGCGCCGGCTGGGTGAGGGTGAGATCGACGTCGCCTTCTTTTTCGAGCGGCCGCCTGAGTTCGATTCCGGCGCAGCCGACCAGCGCCTTGCCAGACGCGTGGTGGCGGTCGAGCCGCTGGCGCTGATCGCGCCGCCCGGCGACAACCGGACGGATGTCGACCTGGCGGCGCTGGCCGAGAAGCACTTCGTCGCCACGGAGGCCGGCTGCGTCTACCGCGCCATGGTCGACAAGGCGTTCGGCGAAGCGGGGCTTGGCAAGCCAAGGCTGGCCGCCGAAGCCGGCAGCATCGACGCGATTGCCGGGCTGGTGGCGGCCGGCGCCGGCTTTGGCCTCGTGCCGCGGCTGGCGGTCGCCGCCGCGATCGAGCGCGCAGAGGTGGCCGAGCTCGCCTGGCCCGGTCCGACCCGATCGGTCAATGTCGTGATGGCGTGGCGGCGCCGCCGCGTCCAGCCGCCGGCGCTGAGGGCGCTTCTCACCGCTGCAGGGGAGGGCTTTGCGCCGGTCACACCAGCCGGTGCCCGCCCTCGACATGCAGCGTCTCTCCCGTCGTGAAGCCGTTGCCAATCAGGAAGCGGATGGCGTCGGCGATGTCTTCCGGCTTGCCGACGCGTCCGGCCGGCAGGCGCTTCGCCATGGCGGCAAGCGTCTCGTCCTTCTTCTCACCGGCGACGAACTCCCAGATCGGCGTGTCGACCCAGCCGGGCGAGACGGCGTTGACGCGGATCGGCGCCAGCTCGACCGCCAAGGCTCGCACCAGCCCCTCCAGTGCTGCATTGACGGCGGCGACCACCGAGCCGCGCGCCGCCGGCCGATAGGCCGCGATGCCGGAGACGAAGGTGAGCGAGCCGGTCGGCGGCAGCTTCGGCGCGCCGTGCTTGGCAAGCAGCAGCGGCCCGTAGAATTTGCTCTCCACCACTCGCTGTGCGGCTTCCAGCTCGATTTCCGGCAACAGCCGGTAGGCGCCTTCGATCGCGGCGGCGGTGCTGACGATATGATCGAGCCGCCCGATGCGCGCGAACAGCGCCGCGACCTCATCCTCGCGGCTGATGTCGACCACCGCCGTTTCGAGCTTTCCCGGCCGGCCGAGCCCATCCCGCGCCGCGTTCAGCTTCGCTTCGCCGCGCCCGGCGATAATGACGTGCGCGCCTTCCTCGAGGCAGCGCCTGGCGAGCGCCAGCCCCATGCCCGAACTGCCGCCGACGATCAGGATCTTTTCCATGTCCATGCCTTTCCTTTGCATGGACGGTCATGTGGCAGGCCAGCCCGCGAAGCGGAAACGGAAGAAACCGATAGTGTTATCGGAAGGCCCGATGATGGTACAGCCAATCTCCCCCACGAGGGGGGAGATCAGCAGCTCCGGCGCCGCGCAAGGAGGAACAACAATGGCCCCGATCAAGGTCGATCCTGACAAGGTTCGGGAATTCCCCGATGCCGACAGTTTTTATGCCTGGCTGGCCGACAACCACGCCTCTGAAAGTGAGGTCTGGATCAAGATCCACAAGGTCGGCTCGGGGCTTGCATCGATCACGCCGAAGGAGGCGATCGACGTCGTGCTCTGCTTCGGCTGGATCGACGCAGTGCGCAAGTCGCTCGACGACAAGAGCTTCCTGCAGCGCTACACGCCGCGCGGCAGGAAGAGCATCTGGAGCAAGATCAACATCGACAATGTCGCGCGCCTGGTCGAGGCGGGCCGCATGACCGAGCACGGCCTGCGCGAGGTCGAGGCTGCCAAGGCCGACGGCCGCTGGGACCGCGCCTATAGCGGATCGAGGGAGATGACCATTCCGCCCGACCTGCAGGCCGCGATCGATGCCGAGCCGAAGGCGAAAGCGATGCTGGAGAAGCTCTCGGCGCAGAACCGTTTCGCGCTCGCCTTCCGCACCCACAACATGAAGACGGAGGCCGGGCGCAAGAAGAAGATCGCCGATCTGGTGGCCATGCTGAAGCGCGGCGACACCATCCATCCGCAG
Source organism: Mesorhizobium sp. M2A.F.Ca.ET.042.01.1.1 (assembly GCF_003997405.1). NCBI lineage: Bacteria > Pseudomonadati > Pseudomonadota > Alphaproteobacteria > Hyphomicrobiales > Phyllobacteriaceae > Mesorhizobium > Mesorhizobium sp. M2A.F.Ca.ET.042.01.1.1. The sequence goes on along the minus strand of NZ_RZRX01000068.1, from coordinate 11,763 downwards.
AAGAAGTAAGGCATGATCCCGAAAAGTGGTTGCCGGTTTTCGGAGAAGATCATGCCTCCCTAAGGCAATCAAAAACGCCGCCCGGAAGGGAGGGCGGCGTTTTCGGGAAGCGATGATCCTGAACCCTTTGCAAGCGGTCCGGGATCATCCGGCCATGAAAGTCGAAACGCCTCTGGCCTTACGCGGCCTTCTTCGCAGCATGCTTCTTCGCATGGTGCTTGCGCACATGGTGCTTCTTGACGTGATGCCTCTTGGCATGATGCTTCGCGTGCTTCTTGACGTGATGATGCTTGCGGGCGTGGTGACGGTAATGCTTGCGGTGATGCTTCTTGTGCGGGCCATTGCTGGCCGGCTTGGCGGCGGTCACTGCCGGCTTCGCAGCTTCGGTGGCGGCGGCCGGAGCAGTGGTCGTGGTCGTCGTGGTGGCGGTGGTCGTCGCGGCGGCGTTGGCTTCGGTGGTGCCCAGCGCCGGCACCGCGAAAGCGAGCGCGACGGCAAGGCCGAGTGCGGAAAGAAGGGTCTTTTTCATAATCGGCAACTCCTTGGGTTTCGATCGATATCTCTTGTCGCGCGCCACAATCGTTCGGCTGCTGCGGTGCCGTTTATGACAGCGGGTCTTTTCGCGAGTTTTTCCGGATTGTTGAATCTTGTTTCTGGATTGTGTCCGTCATTTCCCCACCCGTGGAACGGGGGCTGCCTGATGGTCAGAACCCGACGCGAAACGCGCCTTTCGACCCACCCAGGCGGACTATCGGACTCGACGATGGCGTCCGAGCCGCTGCTGGGCTAATGTCGCCGGAACGAGGCCAAAACGGTGTCCGGCTGACAGACCTGTTGTTAACACCAGCGTCTGGCGCCACTTCGTACTGGAAAATCAGTTCCGATGCCTACGTTGCTGTCATTGCCCGACGACATATCGATCAAATCGGCGCTCGGGGAATCTGTCCTTGAAGCAGCTCGCCGGGCAGATGTCCCGATCGCCTGCGCTTGCGGCGGCAAGGCCAAGTGCTCGACCTGCCGGATTTGGATTCTCGACGGCGTGGACCGCTGCCCGGAGCGCACCGCGCCGGAGCGCGCGCTCGTGGAGCGGTTGGGGCTTGGCAACAACGTACGCCTGGCATGCCAGCTCAGACCTGACTCCGACATCACCTTCCGCAGGCTCGTACTCGACGAGACCGACCTGCGAATGACCAGTCAGTTGCTGCCGCACAGGTCCACCAGTGCGGGCGAGCTGAAGTCGGTCGTCATTTTCTTCAGCGACGTCGCCGGGTTCACCCATTTCTCCGAAACGTTGACGCCCTACGACGTCATGTATCTGCTCAATCGGTATTTCACTCAGGTCGCTGAAGTCATCGAGCTCAACGACGGCTACATCGACAAGTTCGTCGGCGACGGGCTTATGGCGATATTCGGCGTGCAGGGCCAGGACGATGCACCGGTGCGCGCGGTCAATGCCGCCCTGCAGACTCTTGCCACGGTCGATCGGCTGAAGCCCTTTTTTGCCTCCATGTACGGCATCGACTTCGATATTCGCGTCGGCTTGCATCTGGGCGAAGCGGTGATCGGCTCGGTCGGATCGCCCGGCAACGAGCGCCTGACGGCTATCGGCGATGCGGTCAATGTGGCGAGCCGCGTCGAAGCAGCCAACAAGGAGGCCGGAACCCGCCTCCTGATTACCGAGACGCTCTATGAACAGGTCAAGGGTGAGGTTGAAATATCCGATTTCATTCGAGTGCGTCTGCGCGGTACCTCCGACCGAATTACGCTGTACGAGATAAAGAAGCTGAAGGTTGAAGCCGAGCGCCGGCTGAACGAAAAAGGCGCGCGGGAGACTATGCAGCTGGGCGGCAAGACCTGGCATCGGACGGTTGCCACGAGCGAACTGAAGGATGGCGACCACAAAGTCATCGAGTTCCAGGCGCTCTATGCCGTGATCTTGCGCAGGGGCGGGCGCGTCTATGCCTTTAACAATGCCTGCCCGCATTTGAAGTTGCCATTCTTCGAGACTGGCTCGCGGGCCAACGGCCACGCAGGACGGACGAGCACTTTCGGCGAGGACGGCACGCTGGTGTGTCGCTGGCATCACAGCGGATTCGATCTGGATACAGGCGAAATCGTAAGGTGGTGCGAGGCGCTCAATGAGGACGGGACTTCGGCCGGCATGGAGATTCTCGGCGATATTTCAAAGAACCGGGCTCCGCTGCACCTCTTTTCGTGCCGCGAGGAGGATGGCTACATCTGGATCGGTTTCGATTGAGCGTACCGCCAGGTCATCCCAAACGCCCGCCAATCTGCTGTCGGTCCGGCCAGTAAGGTCCTCCACCCGAGTTGGGACCATTCGGCCCTAGAGCAAAATTCCAGGAAAAGTGCTTAGCGGGTTTCCGTCCGGAATTGCCCTGAAACAAAGACCGCGCCCATTCATGAGCAACATTGCGCAATGAGTGCCAATTCGGCGCTCTAATCGGTCGGCGTGATCGATGCCATCTTGGCTGTCGGTAAGAGGAAATTGAAGGAACAGCAGCAATGACCAACACCAAGAATTCCGGCAAGGTGGCCCTGGTCACCGGCGGCAACCGTGGCATCGGCCTGGAAACGGCGAGGCAACTGGCCGAACTCGGCTTCACCGTGCTCATCGGCGTGCGTGACGTCGCCAAGGGCGAGGCGGCAGCCAGGAAGATCGGCGGCAAGGTCGAAGCCATCGCTCTCGATGTCGCCGCCCATGATGCCGCCGCCCACGCCGTGGCGGAGGTCGAGCGCCGCTTCGGCCAGCTCGACGTTTTGGTGAACAACGCCGCGATCCATTACGACCCGTCGGCGCGGGCGCTGAAGCCCGACTGGACAGTGATCCGCGAGGCCTTCGAGACCAATGTCTTCGGCGCCTGGCGCGTCGCCGCCGCCTTTGCGCCGCTGCTCAGCGTTTCCGGCCATGGCCGGCTGGTCAACGTTTCGTCGGAAGGCGGCTCGCTCGCCTCGATGGGTTCCGGCGCGCCGGCCTATTCGACCAGCAAGGCGACGCTCAACGCCCTGACCCGCATCCTCTCGGCCGAGTTGCGCGGGGCGGGCGTGCTCGTCAATTCGATCTGCCCAGGCTGGGTCGCGACCGACATGGGCGGACCGGGCGGACGCCCGGTGGCGCAAGGCGCTGCCGGCATCGTCTGGGCCGCGACCTTGCCCGACGACGGCCCGACCGGCGGCTTCTTTCGCGATGGCAAGCGGTTGCCGTGGTGAACTATCGGCTTTCGGCTGCACCCTTACCCCACCGGCAACCTCCAGCCTCCCCTTCACCCTATCCGTCGCCACAAAAGCCCGGAAGCGTTGTAACCGTCCTGTGAGGGTTGCGATCAGCCTGCGGCGAGCCAAGCGAGCGGATCGACTGTCATTGAGAGGTCGATCCGCGCCCTTGACGCAGATCAATCCGGCCCGCAGTACATTAGCGTATGTGAATATATGGGCGCGACCTTCTGAGCGACGGGTTAGTCCCTCGGATCGGGGAGGTACAAGGACGCCTGGGTAAGTTCATAGGAGACTGTCGTGAATTCTACCAATATTCTTCGCAGCTTTCTCATTTCAGCCGCCATTGCGGCGGTTCCCCTGAGCGCAGCCAACGCTGGCGACGCTATTTCTGAGGAAGAGGCCCACGCTATCGGCGTGGATGCGTACCTCTATTTCTATCCGCTGATCACAATGGACATCACTCGGAAGCAGCTGACCAACCTCGAGGGCAGCCCGGGCTCAATCGGCGGCCCTCCGAACCGCTTCGCCAACATTTCCGCATTTCCACCAGCAGACATGAAGGTGGTTGTTCGTCCGAACTTTGACACCCTGTACTCGAGCGCCTGGCTCGACGTGACGAAGGAGCCGGTGGTGGTGTCGGCTCCAGATACCCAGGGCCGCTTTTATCTGCTGCCGATGCTCGATATGTGGTCCGATGTCTTTGCCTCCCCGGGCTGGCGCACGACGGGAACGGCGGCGGGGAATTTCCTGATTGCGCCCCCGGGCTGGCGGTCCGATCTTCGCGATAAGTTCGATGAATTCAAGCTGCCCGCGGGAACCCAAAGGATCGATGCTCCAACGCCATATGTCTGGATCATCGGTCGAACCAAGACCGATGGACCATCGGACTACGATGCCGTTCACAAGGTCCAGAATGGCTACAAAATCACATTGCTATCGGAGTGGGGCAAGGACACCAAACCGGCCGAGGTCAAGATCGATCCGTCGATCGACATGAAGACGCCGCCCAAGACCCAGGTCGACACCACGCCCGCCGACAAGTATTTTGCATACGCCGCCGAGTTGCTGAAGCTGCACCCGTCGCACCTGACCGACCAGCCGATCCTGGCTCGGCTGAAGCGCATAGGGTTCGAGCCGGGCAAGAGCTTCGATCTGTCGACAGCGGATGCGGCAATCCAGAAGGGCCTCCAGACCGCACCGCAGGATGCCCAAGCGCTGATGGCTTGGAAGATCAACACGCTTGCGCGCGTTGCAAATGGCTGGTCGATGAACACCGACACGATGGGGGTTTACGGCAATTACTACCTGAAGCGCGCCATTATCGCGAGAGAGGGTCTCGGCGCCAATTTGCCCGAGGATGCCATCTATCCGCTTAACCTCGGCGACGAAGCCGGTCAGCCGCTGGATGGCAAGAACGCCTACACCGTCCATTTCGAAAAAGGTGGACTGCCGCCGGCCGCTGCCTTCTGGTCGATCACGCTCTATGACAATCAGGGCTTCCAGGTCGCCAACGCCTTGAACCGGTTTGCCGTCAGCAGCTGGATGCCATTCCGATATAACGCGGACGGATCGCTTGATCTCTATTTCCAGAATGGCAGCCCTGGCACCGACAAAGAAGCGAACTGGTTGCCTGCTCCTGAGGGGCCATTCACTCTGACAATGCGTCTCTACGCGCCCAAGCCGGATGCTCTGACGGGCAAGTGGACACCGCCGACGGTCATGAAATCCGGTGCCATTCCGTCTGTGACGGTGCAGTAAGCTGGCCACGAAGAAAGTTGACGAGCGGCGAGCCTCTGCCATGAGGCCGCCGCTCTAACATTCCGGCGATGTCAGAACGCACTGCTTAGACATCTGCCACACCGCGCTGCCAAGAAGCCGACGCAAGGGGCTCTTTGCGCCAGCGAAACAGTTGCTCGAATGCACGCCAGCTGCCTGCGACACTTCCGTGACCGTTACGCCAGGCTCCCAGCGCCGCTGCTGTCAGCGGCTCCATCTCCGACCGCGACCAGCGACGACAGCGCTGCCAGATACGATTACCTCCACGCGCGACATCGTCGCGCCGCTAGGCCAAATAACCCCAAAAATAGTCAAGTTGGCGGTGTCGAGCCCTCCGAAACGAACATCCGGCGACATCCAATCGAAACAAACTTCAATCACTTAGCCAATGAAAGCGTCCAGAATCGCGCCCGAATCGCGTCCGCCGACAGAATTCAGTGCCTCGCAGGAAGACTAGCATGCTGCTTCTCAACCAACGCCCAGAACACAACCAGCCGTTGGTTGCCGCCGATGCCGAGTCGCTCGGCATGGCGGGAGGAGAGCGGGCCGAGCGTTACCTTAAGGTGCGCCAAAGCGATGCCGAAACACCGCTGCACGCCTTGCCGGCGCTGGCCGGCGAGCTCGGCATCGCCGCGCTTCATGTCAAGGACGAGGGCCAGCGTCTTGGCCTTGGCTCCTTCAAGGCGCTGGGCGGTGCCTATGCCGTGATGCGTCTGGTGCTGGAGGAGGCCGGCAAGTGGCTCGGGCGAGACGTCGATATCGGCGAGATAAACGACGCCCGGGTGCGCCAGATCGCCTCCGGCATGATCTTCGTCTGCGCCACCGACGGCAACCATGGCCGCTCGGTCGCGCAGGGCGCCAGCCTTGTCGGCGCGCGTTCGGTGATCTTCGTCCATGCCGGCGTAAGCCGCGAGCGGGTCGCGGCCATCGCCCGCTTCGGCGCCGAGATCGTTCAGGTCGAGGGCGGCTATGACCATGCGGTGCGCGAGGTCGCGCGCGTCGGCGCCGAGCGCGGCTGGAAGATCGTCTCCAACACCTCCTGGCTCGGCTATGAGCGCGTCCCCGGCCTGGTCATGCAGGGCTATACGGTGATCGTGCGCGAGACGCTGCGGCGTCTGCCCGAGCCGCCAACGCATGTCTTCCTGCAGGCCGGCGTCGGCGGCTTCGCGGCGGCAATCGCCGGCCATATGGCGGTCATGCTCGGCTCCAGGCGGCCGAAGGCCGTGGTGGTGGAGCCGGAGCGCTCGGCCTGCGTCTACGCTTCGGCTGAGGCCGGCCGTCCGGCAACGATCGCCAATCAGGAGCCGACAGTGATGACGATGCTCGAATGCGCCGAGCCGTCGCTCGTAGCCTGGCGCGTGCTGGCGCGCGTCGGCGATGCCTTCATGACGGTGGACGAAGAGGATGCGGTCGCGGTGATGAAGCGGCTGGCGGGGCCGCTCGGCAACGACCCGGCCATTATCTCCGGCGAGAGCGGCGGGGCAGGCCTCGCCGGGCTGGTCCGCGCCGCGGGCGACAGGCGCATGCGCGCTGCGCTCGGCCTCGACAAGCGTTCGCGCGTGCTCGTCATCAACTCGGAGGGAGCGACCGACCATGGCCGCTTTGCCGAGCTGGTCGGGATGGCGCCCGAAGAGGTCTTCCTGCAGACTGCCTGAGAGGTCTGCCGGCTTTCGTCGCTCGGAAAGCCAATCCGCTGCGCGGACCGCCCCTCGACCCCCACAAGCGGGGAGATCAGCTAGCCCACCCCCGGTAACTCTTTCTTCTCTGCTTTCATGCAACACTGCCAGAACCGGGTGGCACGAACAAAGTATGGCGGACGACAACAAACGCAACGGCAAGTTCTGGGCGCAGGCGCTTGATCGCGCTTATCTGGGCCTTTGGGACTGGAATCTGTCGACCGGCGACTGCTACTATTCGCCGACCTGGTCGAAGATGCTGGGCTATGAGCCGGACGAGCTCGCCAACACGTCCGATCTCTGGCTGAAGCTTACCCATCCCGACGACCGTCAGCGCGCGCAGGAAAGCGGCGACCGGCATATTGCGGGCCTTGTCGATTCCATCGAGACCGAGCTGCGCCTGCGCCACAAGGATGGCCACTGGGTCTGGGTTCTCGACCGTGGCGGCATTGTCGAGCGCGACGCCGACGGCAAGCCGCTTCGGCTGATGGGCGTGCAGACCGACATCACCCGCCAGAAAGAAGCCGAGGCGGCGCTCGAGCAGGTCAACGTCCGCTTCCGTCTCGCGCTTGCCGCCAGCGGCACCGGCATCTGGCATCACGATATCGGCACCAGGAAAAGCTACTGGGATGCGCGCACCCGCGAGACATTCGGCCTGGTTGCCGACACGGATGAGGTGATGGCAGACCTGTGGCACACCTATCTTCATCCCGATGACAAGGACGCCACCGAGCGAGCCCACCAGATCGAGCCCGGCTCGAACAGTGTAGTCGCCTCGCAATACCGCATCGTCCTGCGTGACGGCCAGATCCGCCATGTCGAGTCGCTGGTGCGTTTCGTTGCCGGCGTCGGCTCGGCCGGGCAGATCTTGGGCACCGTGCGCGACATCACCGAGGAGAAGATGCGCGCCGAGGGACTTGCCTTCGCCGCGCGCCACGACGCCCTGACCGGCCTGCTCAACCGTTCCGCCTTCGACCGGCTGCTCGCTGAGAACATCGCCATGGTCGAGCGCCTGCCGCTGGCGGTGTTTTACGTCGACCTCGACTACTTCAAGGCGCTCAACGACTATGCCGGTCATGCCGCCGGCGACCTGGCGCTTAAGAGCGTCGCGGCGGGCATCCTCGCCAGCCTGCCCGCGTCGGCGCGTGCGGCGCGCCTCGGCGGCGATGAATTCGCGCTGATGGTGCCGAACTGCAATGACGCTTGCGCCGAGCGCATCGCCCGCGGCGTGCTCGCCGCGGTGCGCGATGCCGATCTCGGCTCGGCGGTCACCTCGCGCAGGCTTGCCGCCAGCATCGGCATCGCCTTCGTGCGCGACCGCAACATGAGCGTGGCCGATGCACTCGCCTGCGCCGACGATGCCTGCTACGCCGCCAAGGCCGGCGGCCGCGACCGTTTCGCCGTATTCTCGCCCGACACGACGTCCGGCGCCGGCGGGCTCAACGCCGCGCGGCTGGCCGCCGACCTTGTCGACGCGATGGAGGATGGCCGGTTGAAGCTGTTCGGCCAGGAGATCCATCGGCTCGGCCTGCCATGGGAGGACAGCCGCCATGTCGAGGTGCTGGCCAGGCTCGAGGCCCGCACCGGCACGTTGATCCCGCCCGGCGACTTCATGCCGGTGGCCGAACGCTTCGGCCTTGCCGCGCGGCTCGACCGCTGGATCATCCGCACCGCGCTGACGCGCCACGGCGAGGTGATGCGCGCGGGCGCCATCGCGCTCGACTTCAACCTGTCGGCGCAGACGCTTTCCGACCCGCAGCTCTGGGCTTTCGTTGACGAGGCCATCGCCGAGAGCGGCGCGCCGCCGTCGGCCATCGGCTTCGAGATCACCGAGACCGCCGCCGTCACCAATTTCGACGCGGCGGCCGAGTTCGTGCGCAAGGCGAGGCTCCGCCATTGTCGCGTCAGCCTCGACGATTTCGGCGCCGGGATGAGCTCGTTCGAATATCTCAGGCGCTTCCCCATCGACGCCATCAAGATCGACGGTTCCTTCGTCGAGCACATCGCCGAAAGCCGCTTCGACCGCGAGATCGTTTCGGCGATCGCCGGCATCGCCCGCTCGATGGGCGCCGCCGTGGTGGCCGAAAAGGTCGAGGAGAAAAACGCGCTGGAGATCCTCATGGGCATGGGCGTCGCCTATGGCCAGGGTTATTTCCTGCACCGGCCCGAACCGCTGGAGGCGATCGTGGCGCGGGCGACGGGCAGATTGACTTTGCCTGCCAGGCGGCAGATGTAAATAAGCGATGGCTAAAATTCGAATCACCTGTTTAAGCGCGCCGTAATGCGGCCGGGCGGATGATCAGCCATGGACAATGGAGGCTCGCGGGCCGGAAGGAGATATTATGAAGGCTTTTCCCTTGCTGCTGGCGGCTTCAGTCTCGCTGCTTGGCATTCTGGCGGCGCAACCGTCGCTCGCAGGCTCCGATCACGGCGCGGCGCCCGTGCAGGACGATCAGGTGACCGCACCGGTGCAGGACGATCAAGAGCAGAGTGCCACGGGCAGCCAGGAAGATGATCAGGCTACCGCTGAAAATGAACAGGGGGACGATGATGGCGTCGACGCCGGCTCGCACCAAGGCGACCAGGGTGACGACGCAGGCGATGATCAGGGCGATCATAACCAGGGCGGCGGCGAAAGTGGCGGCGACAGCGGCAGCCATGACGGCGGCGGCGAGGGTGGCGGTGGCGGTGGCGGCGACGACTGAGGTTCGGCATTGAGCCAAACCGGAGATAGCGCGGTTCATCGTTAAAAGGTGAACCATCGTTCTATAGAACTCTTAGGACAACCGGGTTATTTCCTGTGAAACGCTTCGCTCGGGACATGAGGTCTTGGCTTGACTGTCCGGCGTCCGGTCCATGACGGACGGGCGCGTGCGAGACCCGGCAATGTCCTCGACGCTCAGCACCGCGCTTGTGATCCTGCTGCCGCAGCGCCTGCCGCCAACGGCCAGACCCACCGCGAGCATCGACAGCGTCTCCGGCCCGGCGGCTTCGCCGGTCATGCAGCCCGCGATCTCGGCATCCACGTTCAGCCTCGACGGCCTCAACATCACGGCGACGAAGGTTCGGCTGATGCAGCAGGCGGGCAAGGAGTTCGCCGTCGATCAGACCGACTACGAGTCCGTGTCTTCCTACGGTTCGGCGATCAAGAGCGCCGTCGAGGCGTTGAAACGGCAATCTCCGGCGGCGGTCGCCAAGATCGAAAGGCAGCTTGGCCTGGATCAGCTTGGCGTTTCGCTGGATACGCTCGTCAACGCGATCGTCCGCCCGCAAGGCGGCGAAAGCGACAGGCTGGATGCCGCGTTGAAGCGGCACGCAAGCGGGGAAGGCGACCAGCCGGACGAGCTCGGGCTCTACAGCCTCTGAGGCCGGTTATCCGATCAGCCACCGCAACACGCCCGCCGAGGCCACCCCGATCACAACTGTCGGCAGCATCGACAGCCGCGTCGCGGCAAGCAGGGTGATGGCTAAAGCCGCGAGGTCGGCCGGATTCCCCGAGACGAAATCCGGCGCGATCACCGCGATTAGCACGCAGCCGGGCGCGGCTTCCATCACCGCCGTGGCGCGCGGGCTGAGCGCGCGGTTCCTGAGCACAACATAGCCGCCGATACGGGTGAGATACGTCACGCCGGCCATCGCCAGGATGGCAAGCACGGTCATCGGGTCGATCATGTTTCACCTGCCAGGAACCACGCGGCCACCAGGCCGGACAGCGCGCCGGCCGCCACATACCAGGCGCCGGGCACAATGAGATAGGTGAGCGCCGCCACCACGAGGCTGACCAGCCAGGGCCGCGCCGCGGCAAAGCCTTTCCACATGCCTCTCAGCAGCACCAGGAAGACGGCCGGGAAGGCCATCGCGAAACCATATGTCTCGACGTCGCCAAGCACAGGCCCGAGCGCCGCGCCGCAAGTCGTGAAGGCCACCCAGGCGAGGTAGACAGACAAGCCGGCGCCGAGATAGAAGGGCAGGCTGAAGGCCGGCCGCGCGCCGGCCGTGGCACGGCGCTGCGCATCCGCAAGGCCCACCGCCCAGCTCTCGTCGCACATCAGGAACAGCGCCGGAAAAACCTGGCGCTTCGGCAGGTGCCTGATGAAAGGCGCAAGCGCTGCCCCCATCAGGAAATGCCGGCTGTTGACCAAAAGCGTGATGGCGGCGATCAGCAGGACATGCGGCGGCGAGGTCCAGAGCTGGATCGCGGCGAATTCGGAGCCGCCGGCAAAATTGAGCCCGGTCATCAGCGGCACCTCGAGCACGCTGAGGCCCCTCTGCGCGGCCTGCGCGCCGAGCACCAGGGCATAGGGGACGACGCCGAGCAGCACAGGCGTCGCGGCAGCGAGCCCGCGCCGGAACTCGGCGCCGCGCCTGTTGGCGGCCTTGCCCTCGGCCAGGGCGATCTCGGAAACGCTCATGGCTTTGCTTTCGGCTGGCCTTGCGGCCACCCGTTCTCCCGTTCGGTTGTGGGGTTGTTGCGGTCCCGGACCATAGCCGAAACGCGCGGCAATCGGGTTGCGAAAATGCGCCATTCCTGCCAAAATTCGGCATTGGATAGCGCGTTCACCTGAAGAATTGGAATCTGGAACCATGAAGCTCGATGAGATCGACAGACGCATCCTGCGCGCCCTGCAGCGCGACGGGCGCATGGCAAACAACGATCTTGCCAGGCAAGTCGGTCTCTCGCCGTCGCCCTGCCTGCGGCGCGTGAAACTGCTCGAAGAGGCGGGCGTCATCGACCGCTACGTCGCGGTGCTCAACCCGGCCAAGATCGGCCGCGGCCAGACCTTCTTCACCCGCATCTGGCTGAAGCAGCAGGACGAGGACACGATCGAGCATTTCGCCGCCGAGGTGGCGAAATTCCCCGAAGTGATGGAGTGCTATCTGATGATGGGCGACTGCGACGCCCTGGTGCGGATCGTGGCGGCCGGCATCGACGACTACCGCCGCTTCCAGTCGGAGCATCTGAGCCGCATCAAGGGTGTCCAGAACGTCAAGACGGACGTGCCCAGCCAGATCATCAAGCAGACCTCGGAGATGCCGCTGTAGGGGCTCTTCCTTCTCCCCTTGTGGGGTCCGAAGG
>NZ_RZRX01000067.1:0-25876 GCF_003997405.1 Mesorhizobium sp. M2A.F.Ca.ET.042.01.1.1 | reverse complement strand
TGCTGATATCACTCAAAGCCAAAAGGGCAATCGACTTTTCGCAACGCTATCAGGCTCTTGATCGTCGCGGTTCCGTGACGGTAGATTCACATCTTGATGCCGCAGATGGGCTGATTGCGAATGAAATTTGGTTTCGAGGAAGCGCAAGCCAAATACGTCAGCGGTTCTCAGCGCGCGAGGGTATGGACTGAACAGTGGGTTTCCCAGTGGCTTTATTGCCCTAACTGCGCAGGTTCACGACTGACCCAGTTTTCTGCAAATCAGCCCGTTGCCGATTTCTTCTGCGGCCATTGCAGCGACCAATTCGAGCTGAAAGGCCAGAAGAAAGCCTTCGGCGCGAAGGTTGCTGACGGTGCTTATTTCACTAAGATCGATAGGCTGGCATCGTCAACTAATCCAAATTTGATACTGCTGAATTACGACCTGAACAAAATGACCGTATTAAACGTTTGCATGGTGCCCAAGCACTTCTTCATCCCAGACATTATTGAAAAGAGAAAGCCGCTTGCCGCAACAGCGAGGAGAGCGGGATGGATCGGCTCGAACATACTGCTTGATGCGTGCCGGACTCAGGGCGAATTTATATCGTTCGAAACAGCATTCCAGTTCCGAAGGACGCAGTCATTGCACAATGGCAGAAGACCCTTTTTCTTCGCGAGAAGGAAGCGGAAGCTCGTGGCTGGCTAGTCGAAGTTATGAAATGCGTCGATCTGATCGGCACAGTGGAATTTGATATCGAGCAGGTCTACTCGTTTGAAAGGAGATTGAGCGCTCTATATCCGCACAACAGGAATGTCCGGCCAAAGATTCGTCAGCAACTGCAAGTTCTTCGGGATAGCGGATATCTCGATTTCGTTTCACGTGGGCGCTATCGTATCAGAAGCAATCCACTATAGTCTCGCGGCGCAGGGAGGTTCCAGCATGGCCTGGTTCGCAAACCACTACGAATGCTACAGGTGCAGTGAACATTGGATCGACGAATGGTCCTGTATGTGTGACGACGAGTGCCCGAACTGCGGGGCACGTCACGCGACGCCTGTAGAGAGTGAAGACCTAACGTTTCAGGTGGTTGCCGACACTGGTGCTTTTGTCGTTCTGAAATCGCCGGACGATGCAGAATACCGCCCAGATTACGAAGAGATTGGGCGCTTCGCCAGCGAGGAGCTAGCGAAGCAGTTTGTCGCGCAGTTCGAACGTTTGTAAGCTTCCTACCGCGTCAGCCGCTTGTGCGTCATGCGGTGCGGGGCTGCCGCTTCGGCACCGAGGCGGCGCAGCTTGTCCTTCTCGTATTCCTCGAAATTGCCTTCGAACCACTCGACATGCGCGTCGCCCTCGAAGGCGAGCATGTGGGTCGCCATGCGGTCGAGGAACATGCGGTCGTGGCTGATGATCACAGCGCAGCCGGCGTAGGCCTCGAGCGCGTCTTCGAGCGCGGCCAGCGTTTCGGTGTCGAGGTCGTTGGTCGGTTCGTCGAGCAGCAGAACATTGCCGCCGCCCTTCAGCATCTTGGCCAGATGGACGCGGTTGCGCTGGCCGCCCGACAGGTTGCCGACCTTCTGCTGCTGGTCGCCGCCGCGGAAGTTGAAGGACGAGCAGTAGGCGCGGCTGTTGACCTCATGCTTGCCGAGCTTGATGACCTCGGCGCCGCCGGAGATCTCTTCCCACACCGTCTTGTTCGGATCGAGCGCGTCGCGGCTCTGGTCGACATAGCCGAGCTTGACGGTCTCGCCGATGCGGATCGAGCCGGCATCCGGCTTTTCCTGCCCTGTTACCATCTTGAACAGCGTCGTCTTGCCGGCGCCGTTCGGGCCGATCACGCCGACGATGCCGCCCGGCGGCAGCTTGAACGACAGGTTCTCGATCAGGAGCTCGTCGCCAAAGCCCTTGTTGAGGCCCTCGACCTCGATGACGACATTGCCGAGGCGCTCGCTCGCCGGGATGACGATCTGCGTGTCGGTCGGCTTGCGGTTCTGCGACTGCTCGACCAATTCCTCATAGGCCTTGATGCGCGCCTTCGACTTGGTCTGGCGCGCCTTGGGCGAGGATTGGATCCACTCGCGCTCGCGCCAGATCGACTTCTGACGGGCGTCATCCTCGCGCCCTTCCTGGATCAGGCGCTTGGCCTTGGCATCGAGATATTTGGTGTAGTTGCCCTCGTAGGGAATGCCGCGGCCGCGATCGAGCTCGAGGATCCAGCCGGTGACGTTGTCGAGGAAGTAGCGGTCGTGGGTGATGATCAGCACCGAGCCCGGATAGTCGCGCAGATGCTTTTCCAGCCACTGCGTGGTCTCGGCGTCAAGATGGTTGGTCGGTTCGTCGAGCAGCAAGAGGTCGGGCTGTTCGAGCAGCAGGCGGCAAAGCGCCACGCGGCGACGTTCACCGCCCGAAAGGTTGGTCACTTCGGACTCCGGCGGCGGACACTGCAGCGCGTCCATCGCCATCTCGACCTGCTGCTCGAGATCCCACAGATTGAGGCGGTCCATCTCGTCCTGGAGCTTGGCCGACTCGTCGGCCGTCTCGTCGGAATAGTTCATCATCAGCTCGTTGTAGCGCTCGATGATGGCGGTCTTCCTGGCGACGCCGTCCATGACGTTTTCACGCACGGTCTTGGTGTTGTCGAGCTGCGGCTCCTGCGCCAGGTAACCGACGGTCGCGCCTTCTGCCAGCCACGCCTCGCCCTGGAACTCCTTGTCGAGCCCGGCCATGATGCGCAGGATCGTCGACTTGCCCGAACCGTTGGGGCCGAGGATGCCGATCTTGGCGTCCGGATAGAAGGACAGGTGAACGTTATCGAGCACCTTCTTGGTGCCATAGGCCTTCGACAGGCCTGACATGTGATAGATGAACTGGCGAGCCACGCGCGCTTTCCCTGGAAACTGAAGTGTCAAAGTGAATGGGGGTTGCGCGCTATGTAGGCGATGAAGCGCTGCACGGCAATCGCTTTCGGCGCGCAGGCGGTCAAACGGCGCGCTTTCGCCGGTTTTGCGGTCCCACTCCGTCCATAGCTTTTCACCGCCGCCGGCCATGCCTGAAATCAGCGGTTAACCATTCGCCTTCAAAAAGCTAATAGGTTGGCAAATGGCGGCCATGCCGCGGTTTCGGGGAAAGATCGGATCGACGACGTGCTGAACGGTGCTCTGCTCCTTGCCGAAGCGGTTCTCTATTTCGGCGCCATGGTCACGCTTTTCCGCTTCCGGCGACGCATCGGGCTTGGCGTGTTCATCTGCGCGCTCGGCGTCATGCACTTCCTCGAAACCTACCTCGCCAGCGTCTTTTATGTCGCGCTGCCGTTCGGGCTGGTATCGCCGGGCTCCGCCGTACTGTTCTCCGGCAAGCTGGTGATGATCCTTCTGCTCTACATGAAGGAGGACGCGGCGACCGTCCGGCAGCCGATCTACGGTCTTTTGCTCGGCAACGCGCTGATGATCGGCCTGGTGCTGATCCTGCGGCTGCACGTCGTTTCGCCGCTTCCCGACGGCAGGATGCCCGACATCGCCTTCATCGACGAGATGGGCTGGCTGATGGTCTGGGGCACCTCGCTGCTCTTCATCGACGCCATCCTGATCATCCTGCTCTACGAGAAGCTCGGCGCCTATCTGCGCGCCAGGCCGTTCATGCGCATCCTCGCCTCGGTCGCCTGCGTGCTCACCTTCGATCAGGCCGGCTTCTTCACCGCGCTGCATTTCGTCGCCGGCGCGCCGATCGAGGTCTTCTTTGGCGGCTGGCTCGCCAAGATGGGTGCCGCGCTTGCCTATAGCGGCATGCTCGTCGCCTATATCAAATGGGTCGAGGACAATGATGTCGCCGTGCCGCGCGGCCTCTCCGACATCTTCGACACCCTCACCTATCGCGAACGCTATGAGGCCCTGGTCAAATATGTCGGCCGCGACGGTCTTACTGGCCTGCTGCATCGCGGCAGCTTCGATGCCGACGGCGAATCCGCGGTCACGGCCGCCATCAGGATGGGCAAGCCGCTTAGCCTTCTCATCGTCGACGTCGACCATTTCAAGTCGATCAATGACCGCTTCGGCCACGCCGAGGGCGACAAGGTGTTGAAATCGATGGCCGTGCTGCTGGCCGAGACGATCGGCGGCAACGATCAGGTGTTCCGGATCGGCGGCGAGGAATTCGCCATACTGACGCAACAGTCGCACGCACCCGCCAGGCTGCTCGGCGAGACCATCAGGAACGCCACCAAGACCTCGGGGCATACTGCCCGCTTCAACATCACGGTGAGCGCCGGCGTCTCCACCGTCAGCGAGACGACGCGCTCCCTTGCCGACATTTTCGCGCTGGCCGATCAGCGTCTCTACAAGGCCAAATTCAGCGGCCGCGACCGCGTGGTCGGGGAGCCAGGCAGCGAGCCGATCATCATCCAGGCGACGCCCAGATCGGCCTAGTTCCCCGACACAGAGATTTTGAAAAATTGCCGTTTGTCTTGGTGCAAGATTTTCCGTTCATGTCCGTGAAAATCAGCGCAAGCGCCGGGGATTGGCTGAAGCCGCCGCAACCTCGTCATTCTATGGCGGAGCAAGGAGCGAAGCGACGCGGCGCAGACCATAGAATCCATTCCGTGACTTCAAAGCGTTGCCGCGGTACAGAATTCTGCTCCGCTGCACGCCTTGGCGAAGGTAACGGAATGGATTCCAGGGTCTCCGCGACGGAGCTTCGCTCCTGCTCCGCCCTGGAATGACGATCGTGATGGGCGTTTCGGCTAATCTCCAAAGCATGCCACCAGCCAATGCAAACAGAGCCGACCGGTCAAACCCCTGTGCAATGCCATTGGAGCATGCCAGGAAAAGCGCGCGGCAAATGTCGAACGCTCTTGGCCAGGCGTGCGAACTCTACTGGAAACCGATCGCGTCGACCGTCCCCTTCGGACAGCCGGCCTTGGCCGTCGGTGCGGACGCCATCAGGAGATCGGCGAGCTTGCTGTCGGGCCCGATCGGGCCTGATAGGCCGAGCGTGATCTCGCCGATCAGACGCCGGCCGCTCGACGGGTCGACCAGACAGGAGACGCGCACGCGGTCCCCGGCACCGGCGCCGAAGGCCGCGTTGAAGGCGCCGCGGATCTGGTCGGAGGTCAATTGCTTGCCGATGTTTTTGGTGAAGAGATCGCGCACCTGGGAAGCGTTCACCGCCCGCATCAGGTTGAGCGTATCTGAGAAATACTCCTGCTGGCTCTTGCCGTAGCAGGTGCCGTGCTTGATCCATTCATGCCGCTCCAGCTTGGAGGCGGTGCCCGGCATCACCTGGTCGAGCTCGGCGCGCGTGTTCGCGTCGAGCTTTACCGGCGGCAAATCTCCCCAATGCGCCGGATTGTCATTGGCTTTGTCGGCCGCCGGCACCTGGCAATAGAAATTGCCGTTCGGCTGCGGCCACAGGCCGTGCAGCGTGAAATGCGAGGCATCGAACTCGGTGGGGTTCTGCGCCTTGCATTCGGGCTTGCTTGCCTTGGTCTCGCAGAAGGCAGGCTGCCAGCTCAGCGCAAAGACATATTCGGGTTTTCCGGAGGCCGAAGGCTTGGTCTGCGCCGGGGTCGCCGCCGCGCTGCCGCCGCTGACATGGCCGCAGCTGATCTTCACCCAGCGCCGCTCCGGATCGGCGCCCGGCACCTGGATGAGATAATGGGTCGGCTCGTCCTTGTTGCCGGCAAGAAGATCGTAGGACTTGCCTGCTTCGGTCGAGATGTTGCCGGGGTTCTTGCCGTTCTTGATCGCCTGTGTCGCCGGACAGGCGCTGTCGGCCACGAAAGTGCCGCTCACCTTGACGTCGGCAAGCGCCGCGCCGGCGCCGGCCAGAGCCAGCACCATCGAACCCCCCAATGCCCAAACCCGCATACCCGCTCTCCCGGCGATCATTGATCCGTATTGGATTCGTCACACTAGAACAGCCGACGTGTCAGAATTGCGATCTTTTTTCACCGTGCGAAAAAACAATCCCCAGCTGAGCGCTCCATCGGCGTGTTCGCAAGCGCGCCCGTCCACTTGACGTATGTCGCGCCCTCGCCCAACAGTCACCAAGGGAGCGAGACATGCCATTCGACAAGCAAACCAGCCTGGCCTCACCGACCGGGGCCGAGCTCAACCTCTATGTGAAACACGCTGAGGCGAAGCCACGCGCCGTGGTGCAGATCAATCATGGCCTGGCCGAGCATGCTGCGCGCTACGCCCGCTTTGCCGATTACCTCGCGCCGCGCGGTTTCCACGTCTATGCCCACGATCACCGCGGTCATGGCGCGACGAAAGCGCCCGACGCGCCGCTCGGCAAGTTCGCGGACAGCAACGGCATCGCCAAGGTGATCGCCGATGTCGACGCCGTTCACGAGCTGATCGCGAAAGAGCATCCGGGCTTGCCGGTGATCGTTTTCGGGCATTCGCTGGGGGCCTCGATAGCGCTCAACTTCGTGCTGCGCCATTCGCAACGCGTGCATGCCGCCGCGATCTGGAACGGCAATTTCTCGCAGGGCCTGCTCGGGCAGCTGGCACTGCTCATCCTCGGCTGGGAACGGATGCGGCTGGGCTCCGATGTGCCGTCGCGGCTTCTGCCCAAGCTCACCTTCCAGGCCTGGGGCAAGGCGGTGCCCAACCACCGCACCCTGTTCGACTGGCTGTCGCGCGACGCGATCGAGGTCGACAAATATGTCGCCGACCCGCTCTGCGGCTGGGACGCCTCGATCTCGATGTGGCGCGATGTCGTCAACATGGCGCAGCACGCCAACAAGGATTCTAGTTTCGCAGCCGTGCGCCGCGACCTACCCGTCAATCTCATCGGTGGCGAGAAGGATCCCGCGTCGGACTACGGCAAGGCGATCAACCACCTCGCCAAACGCATGCGGGCGATGGGTTTTTCGAATCTGGTTTCAAAGGTTTACCCGGAAACCCGCCATGAAAGCCTGAACGAGATCAACCGCGACGCCGTCATGAACGATTTCGCCGCCTGGGCTGACGGCGTGCTGAAACCCTGATCCGGCTTGGCCTACTGCATGGGTCGTGACACGACCGGTGCGGGTTGCTAGAGGCTGCCTTTCGTTAGAACACGGTGATCCATGGCCGAACCCCCGCTGAAAGGCATCCGCGTTATCGAGCTTGCCCGCATCCTGGCCGGCCCCTGGGCCGGGCAATTGCTGGCCGACCTCGGCGCCGACGTCATCAAGGTCGAGAGCCCGGACGGCGGCGACGATACCCGCAAATGGGGTCCGCCCTTCGTCATGAGCCATGACGGCGAGAACCTTTCGGCCGCCTACTACCATTCCTGCAATCGCGGCAAGCGTTCGATCGCCATCGATTTCTCAAAGCCCGAAGGCGCCGAGACACTGCGCAAGCTGGTCGCCACCGCCGATGTGCTGATCGAGAACTTCAAGCTCGGCGGCCTCAAGAAATACGGCCTCGATTATGAAAGCCTGAAGGCGATCAATCCGCGCCTTGTCTATTGCTCTATCACCGGCTTCGGCCAGGACGGTCCCTATGCGCCGCGCGCGGGCTACGATTTCATCATCCAGGCCATGGCCGGCATGATGTCGATCACCGGCGAGCCGAGCCGCGAGCCGCAGAAGGCCGGCGTCGCCATCTCCGATCTCTTCACCGGCCTCTATTCGGTGATCGCCATCCAGGCCGCGCTTCGCCATGCCGAAAGGACCGGCGAGGGCCAGCACATCGACATGGCGCTCTACGACAGCCAGATTTCGGCGCTCGGCAACCAGAACCTCAACTATCTGGTCTCCGGCAAGTCGCCGGTGCAGATGGGCAATGCGCATATGAACATCGCGCCCTATGAAGTGCTGCCGGTGAAGGATGGCCACATCATCCTGGCCGTCGGCAATGACGGCCAGTTCGGCAAGTTCTGCGCCGTGGTCGGTCTCGCCGATCTGCCCACCAATCCGGATTTCGCCACCAATCCCGCGCGGGTCGCCAACCGCGCAAGGTTGCGTGCAACGATTATCGAGAGGCTGGCTACATTCGACCGCGATCCGCTGCTGGCGAAGCTGGAGGCTGCCGGAGTGCCGGCGAGCCCGATCAACACGATCGGCCAGATGTTCGCCGACCCGCAGACCATCGCGCGCGGCATGCGGCTCGACCTCGACGACGGCCATGGCAACCGCCTGCCCTCGGTGCGCGCGCCGATGGTGATGTCGGGCACACCGCTCGTCTATAAGCGCCCCTCGCCGCGCCTTGGCGAGCACACTGCAGAAATCCTTGCCGAATTGGAGAAACCAAAATGAAGACCGGCGGACAACTGATCGTCGAGGCGCTCGAGGCGAACGGCACCGACCGCATCTTCTGCGTTCCGGGCGAATCCTATCTCGCGGTGCTCGACGCGCTGCATGACTCCTCGATCCGCACCATCGTCTGCCGTCAGGAGGGCGGTGCTGCGATGATGGCCGACTGCCAGGGACGGTTGACCGGCAAGCCCGGCATCTGCTTCGTCACCCGCGGCCCCGGCGCCACCAACGCGTCGGCCGGCGTCCACATCGCCATGCAGGATTCGGTGCCGATGATCCTGTTCATCGGCCAGGTCGCCAGCCACGCCAAGGAACGCGAGGCCTTCCAGGAGGTCGACTACAAGCGTTTCTTCGACGACATCGCCAAATGGGTGGTGGAGATCGACGATGCCGCGCGCATTCCCGAATTCGTCACCCGGGCTTTCGCCGTCGCGACGTCAGGACGCCCCGGCCCTGTGGTCATCTCGCTGCCCGAGGACATGCTGACCAGCGAGGTCGAGGCTCCGGCAGCCCTTCCGCACACGCCTGTCGAGACGCGTCCCGGCGAAGCCGAGCTCGATGCGGCGCAAATGCTGCTCGCCAACGCCAAGCGTCCCTTCGTCATCCTCGGCGGCACGCGCTGGAACGAGGAAGCCGTGGCGCAGATGCGCACGATCGCCGAGACGTGGTCGCTGCCGGTCGGCTGCTCCTTCCGCCGTCAGATGCTGTTCGACCATCTCCATCCGAATTACGCCGGCGATGTCGGCATCGGCATCAATCCCAAGCTCGCGGAGCGGATCAAGCAGGCCGACGTCGTGCTTTTGATCGGCGGGCGCCTGGGCGAGATGCCGTCTTCCGACTACACGCTGCTGAAGAGCCCCTACCCCGACCAGGCGCTGGTGCATGTCCATGCCGACGCCGGCGAGCTGGGCCGCGTCTACCGGCCGACGCTGGCGATCAACGCTTCGCCCGCCGCCTTCGTCGAGGCCTTCGCCAAACGCAAGCCCGCCGCCAGCCCTTCCTGGGCGGCCGAGGCGGAAAAGGCGCATGCCGCCTATCTCGAATGGTCGACGCCGCCGCAGACTGGCCCGGGCGCAGTCCAGATGGGCCCGATCATCGAGCATCTTGGAAAGGTCCTGCCGGAGGACGCCATCCTCACCAACGGCGCCGGCAACTACGCCACCTGGGTACACCGTTTCTACCGCACCCGCCGCTTCGGCACGCAGGCAGCACCCACCTCCGGCTCGATGGGCTACGGCACGCCCGCGGCCGTTGCCGCCAAGTCGCTGTTCCCGGATCGCACCGTGATTGCCTTCGCCGGCGATGGCTGCTTCCTGATGAACGGTCAGGAATTCGCGACGGCTGTTCAGTATGACCTGCCGATCATCGTCATCGTCGTCAACAACGGCATCTACGGCACGATCCGCATGCATCAGGAGCGGGAATATCCGAGCCGCGTCGTCGCCACCGAGCTCAAGAATCCGGATTTCGCGGCGCTCGCCCGCGCCTATGGCGGCCATGGCGAGACGGTGGAAAAGACCGCCGACTTCGCGCCGGCCTTCGAACGCGCGCTGGCCAGCGGCAAGCCGGCGATCGTCGAGATCAAGCTCGATCCCGAAGCGATCACGCCGACCCGCACGCTGACGCAGATCCGCAACAAGAGCTAAGCAAAAGGGGCGGCTTGACGCCCCTTTCCTGGTTTACATCGCCTTCTCGATCTGGCCGCGGATCTCGCCGTCCTTGTTCTTGGCGGTGTGGATGTTGACATAGTATTTGCCGGCCTCCAGATCGGATGCCTGCGCGTCGGTCAATGTCGCCGATCCCTTGATCGGGCTCTTCAGCTTCTTGAACGGGATGACCGGGTCCGCATTAGCGCCCATATCTGCCGGGCCGTGGATGTGACCGGCCACGGCAGGCCCGCTAAGGCCGGAATATTTGACGTTCCAGCTGAGTTTCTTGCTTGTCGTGTCGAAGGTGAGAGTGGCGGTTCCCTTGCCCTTGGTGGTGACGGGCGGGCTCTGCTGGCCGCCGTCGAGCGTCGCCTTGAACTTCATCGTCTCGGCCATGGCAGGTGGTGCGATGAGGAACGCGGTCGAAACCGCCAAGGCCGAAAGCATCGGCACAGATAGGATGCGCATGAAGACCTCCGTTGATTGCAGCATCCTTTGCGGCTCCCCGACGCACGGATGCGCCAGTCAACGGTTGGGTCGCCGGATGTATCCCCGCACACGATTATTTTACCGCGGGCAAGAAAAAGGGGCAGTCGCCCGCCCCTTTCAAACCCGGTTGTAGAGACGCGAGCTTACTTGATCGCCTTGTCGGTGATCGCGGTCGTGTAGGCGCCGCTCGCCTCCTTGCTGATGATCTTCTGGTCAAGCAGCGCCTTGGCGGTGCGCTCGTAAGCGGCCGGTATCAGCTTGCCGTCGGCATTGTCGACCAGCTTGGCCACTTCCTTCATCATGAACTTCTGGTGGTTCTCGTCCTGGCCGCCGGCGTCGACGACGATTTCGGCCGCCTCGTCGGTGTTCTCGGTGGCGTATTTCCAGCCCTTCATCGAGGCGCGCACGAAGCGAACCATCTTGTCCTCGAAGGCCGGGTCCTTGAGCTTGTCCTCGAGCGTGTAGAGCCCGTCTTCCAGAAGGTCGTTGCCCATGGCCGAGTAGTTGAAGACGATCAGGTCTTCCGGTTTGTAGCCGGCATCCAGCACCTGGCCATATTCGTTGTACGTCATGACCGAGATGCAGTCGGCCTGCTTCTGGATCAGCGGCTGCACGTCAAAGCTCTGCTTGAGCACGGTGACGCCGTCCGGGCCGCCATCGGTCTTGAGACCGATCTTGTTCATCCAGGCGTAGAACGGATATTCGTTGCCGAAGAACCAGACGCCGAGCGTGTGGCCCTTGAAGTCGGCTTCCGTCTTGATCGGCCCGGCCTTCGGGCAGACCAGTTCCATGCCGGCCTTCTTGAACGGCTGGGCGATGTTGACGAGCCCCACGCCCTTGTCGCGGGCCGCGAGCGCGCCGCCCATCCAGTCGACGATGACATCGGCGCCGCCGCCGGCGATCACCTGCTCGGGCGCGATGTCCGGGCCGCCCGGCTTGATGTCGACGTCGAGGCCTTCGGCGTCATAGAAGCCCTTGGCCTTGGCGACATAATAGCCGGCGAACTGGGCCTGCGTGACCCATTTCAATTGCAGTGTCACCTTGTCGGCGGCCATCGCCTGGAACGCGGCCAGCGACATGGCGCCGGCCAACGCGGAAATCAGCAGTCTTTTCATGTTTTTACCCTCTGAAGTTAGTGCCCAAACCCACCGCCCCTATCCACCTCGGACAGAGGGATGCCAAAACGTGACGGCTCTCTCGACGAGAGCGACCACGCCATAAAAGACCGAACCCGCAAGTGCTGCAACTGCGATTTCGGCCCACACCATGTCGATGTTCATCCGCCCGACTTCCGTCGAGATCCGGAATCCCATGCCGACCACTGGCGTGCCGAAGAACTCCGCGACGATGGCGCCGATCAGCGCCAGCGTCGAGTTGATCTTCAGCGCATTGAAGATGAACGGCATTGCCGCCGGCAGCCTGAGCTTGAGCAGCGTCGGCCGGTAGCCCGACGCATAGGTGCGCATCAGGTCGCGCTCCATATGCCCGGAGGCGGCCAGCCCGGCGACAGTGTTCACCAGCATCGGGAAGAAGGTCATGATGATGACCACCGCTGCCTTGGACGGCCAGTCGAAGCCGAACCACATGACCATGATCGGCGCCACGCCGATGATCGGCAGCGCCGACACCATATTGCCGATCGGCAGCAGCCCGCGCCGCAGGAACGGCACACGGTCCGCGAGGACGGCGACGGCGAAGCCGGCGAGGTTGCCAACGACATAGCCGATCAGCACCGCCTTGAAGATTGTCTGCCGCACATCCGAGCCCAGGATCGGCAGCGAGTTGGCGATGCGCGCGCCGATGGCGCTGGGCGGCGGCAACAGGATGAAGGGGATGCCGGCGCCCCGCGTCACCGCTTCCCAGATGATCAGGATCCAGGCGCCGAAGATCGCCGGGATGATCAGGCGCAATGCGGTCGACATCAGGCGTGAATTTGCGCGCAGCTCCGACAAAATCGCAACACAGCGCCAGGCGAGCAACCAGGCCCCGGCGAGCACAAGGTAGTAAGCAGGCCCCGCCGTACCTTCGTGACCGCGAATGCTGCCCAGCAGCAGAACCGCAGCGCCGTGGGCGCAGATAAAAAGCATCGCTGCCTCCCACAGCTTAGGGAGGCGACCTGCGATCCAAACCGGAAGGGCAACCAATGCGATCGCAAATGCCCCTGAAGAGCTGCCATAAGGCCAGGCGAGGCCCGGTACGCCTATGTTGAAAACGAAAATCACAATCGGATAGAAAACCAGCACGAAGGCCAGGTTTGCCTGCCAACTGTACTTGACGGCGCTCATGCCGGCCTCCCGCCCATGGCGCGGTCGACCAGGCGCCCGGCGATGCCGACGACCATCACCAGCAGCGCCGCGACGATGGAGCCTGCAACCAGCGCCGACCAGATATCGATGGTCTGGCTGTAATAGGCACCCGCGAGGAGTTTGGCGCCGATGCCCGCGACCGCGCCCGTCGGCAGCTCGCCGACGATGGCGCCGACCAGGCTTGCCGCCACAGCCACCTTCATCGAGGTGAACAGGAACGGCACCGAGGCCGGCACGCGCAGTTTCCAGAAGGTCTGCGAGGCGCTGGCATTGTAGGTATGCATCAGGTCGAGATGCATGAGCTCGGGCGAGCGCAAGCCCTTCACCATACCCACCGCGACCGGGAAGAACGACAGATAGGTCGAGATCAGCGCCTTCGGGATCAGGCCGGTGATGCCGATCGCCGCCAGCACCACGATGATCATCGGCGCCACCGCCAGGATCGGTATGGTCTGCGAGGCGATGATCCACGGCATCAGGCTGCGGTCGAGCGTCGCCACATGCACGATGCCCACCGCAATGACGATGCCGAACGCCGTGCCGAAGGCGAAGCCGAGCAGCGTCGAGGACAACGTCACCCAGGCGTTGTAGACCAAGCTGCGGTTCGAGGTGACGGACCGCAGAAAAGTGTTCTCGAAGAAATTCACCGCCACCTGGTGCGGCGCCGGCAGCGTCGGCTTCGGCTGCGACAGCGTCTTGCCGATGAACTCGACCGCGCCGGGCGTCTCATTGCCTCGCTGATCGAGATCGCGCTGGAACGGCGCGTTGAGGATCACGGCAAAGACGTACCAGAGCACCACCACGCCGGCGAGGATGGTGGTGACGGGGATGATTTTCGAGCGGAAGCTATCCACGGCGTTGCCCTCGCGGGGGGCCGTCCCCTCACCCGGCCGCTGCGCGGCCACCCTCTCCCCGGTGGGGAGAGGAGGGCGCATATCCTTATCCGCCTCAATCATCATAGCTGTGCCCAGCCCTCAACCCGTCCCGCACCCGCGCGGCGATCGCCAGAAACTCCGGCGTCTCGCGGATGTCGAGCGGCCGCTCCTTCGGCAGCGTCGATTCGATGATGTCGGTGACGCGGCCCGGCCGCGGCGACATCACCACGATGCGCGTCGACAGATACACCGCCTCGGGGATCGAATGGGTGACGAAGCAGATCGTCTTGTTGGTCCGCGCCCAGAGGTCGAGGAGCTGCTCGTTGAGATGATCGCGCACGATCTCGTCCAGCGCGCCGAACGGCTCGTCCATCAACAAAAGGTCCGCATCGAAGGCGAGCGCGCGCGCGATCGAGGCGCGCTGCTGCATGCCGCCGGAAAGCTGCCAGGGATATTTCTTCTCGAAGCCAGAAAGATTGACCAGCGCCAGCGTACGCTTGATGCGCTCCGCCTGCTCGGCTTGGGAAAGGCCGATGATCTCCAGCGGCAATCCCACATTGCGCTCGATCGTGCGCCACGGGAACAGGGCCGCCGCCTGGAAGACATAACCGTAGGCGCGCTTCTCGCGTGCCTGCTCAGGCGTCATGCCGTTGACGGAGATCGTTCCGGATGTCGCCCTTTCCAGGTCGGCGATGACGCGCAGCAAGGTCGTCTTGCCGCAGCCGGACGGGCCGATGAAAGAGACGAATTCGCCCTTGCCGATAGTCAGGTCGACATTGGAGAGCGCCTGCACCGGACCGTCATTGGTCTGGAAGGTGAGGCCGAGCTTGCTTGCCGAAACGACGGCTGGCGGCTGTTCGCTCATTGGCTGCGGCCTGCCTTTCGCAGCCGCTGCCGCGCCGTCCGCAATCCGGTTGATTTTATGATAGCGTTGCTTTCCACTCGTCCTGTCCCACCCGATCGACGCCGCCCGGAGCCTTGCCGATGTCGCCTAAACCCACCTGTCATCTCGTTCGCCCCGAAAGCACCTATCAGGGCAAGCAGGGGCTGAGCTATTTCGCCGGCATCGCCGCCGAGACTGTCGGCTCCTCCGGCATCTGCATGCACCTTCTCACCATGCCGCCCGGCGCCCGTGCCAAGGCGCATATGCATGAAAGCCACGAGACGGCCATTTACGTGCTCTCCGGCGAAGTCCACACTTGGTATGGCGACCGGCTCGAGCATCACATCGTCGTCAAGGCCGGCGACCTCTTCTACATTCCGGCGGGCGTACCCCATTTGCCGGCCAATCTGAGCGGCGCCCCTTCCTCGGCGGTCATCGCCCGCACCGACCCCAACGAGCAGGAAAGCGTCGTCCTGCTGCCGGAACTGGATGGCCTCGTCGCTTGACCCTGACGGGATCGCCGTCATTTGCACCGGGAGACTTCGCCCATCACATTGCCGTCCTCGTCTGCCACCACCAGCTTCTTCGCATTCTTCGCGCTGCGCTTGATGGTGAACTTGGTCGGCGCCTGTCCTTCTTCGCCCTCCGCCTCGCATTTTGCCGTCACCACCAGCGATCCGTCGGCCTGGGGCTGCTTGTCGCTGAAGGTGCAGGCGCTGGCCGCCGTGATCAATTCCTTGTCGGTCAAAAGCAGCATCTTGTCGGCGGCGACCTCCTGGCCGTTCCGGTTGATGCAGCCATATTTGTCGCCATAAGGTTTTGAGAGATCGATGCTGGCGGCCGATGCATGGCCGGCAGCCAGCATAGCGGTCGCTGCGATCGCAAGATGAAGAGCCCGCATGGTCAGACCCCGGTTGCCGGAATGCCAGTGCGCTCCACCTTGCGTGGCGCGGAAATCTCCTTCCAGGTCGACAGCGCCCGGTTGACCGCAGCGTTCGGCTCACGCGCCACGAACTCGCCATGCCCGGCCTTGGCCTTCACGTCCGCCTCCTCGATCGAAAGCTCGCCGCGCGAGAAGACGAAGCGCGGCAGGCCGGTCACCTCGAAACCTTCGAAGACGTTGTAGTCGATCACCGACTGCTGCTTCTTGGCCGAGATCGTCTTCTTGCGCTTCGGGTCCCACACGACGATGTCGGCATCGGCGCCTTCGACGATCGCACCCTTCTTCGGATACATGTTGAGGATCTTGGCGATGTTGGTCGAGGTCACCGCGACGAACTCGTTCATCGTCAGGCGGCCGGTGTTGACGCCGGTCGTCCACAGCACCGGCAAGCGGTCCTCGAGCCCGCCCGTGCCGTTCGGGATTTTTGTGAAGTCGCCGATGCCGTTGCGCTTCTGCTTGGTGGTGAAGGAGCAGTGGTCGGTCGCCACCACCTGCAGAGAGCCGGCCTGCAGGCCTGCCCACAGCGAATCCTGGTGCCACTTGCTGCGGAAGGGCGGGCTCATCACGCGGCGCGCCGCGTGGTCCCAGTCCTTGTTGAAATATTCGGTCTCGTCGAGCGTCAGATGCTGGATCAGCGGCTCGCCGAACACCCGCATGCCCTTCTGGCGCGCTCGGCGGATCGCCTCGTGGCTCTGCTCGCACGAGACATGCACGACATAGAGCGGCACGCCGGCCATGTCGGCAATCATGATGGCGCGGTTTGTCGCCTCGCCTTCCACTTCCGGCGGACGCGAATAGGCATGCCCTTCGGGCCCGTTGTTGCCGGCAGCCAGAAGCTTTTGCGACAGTGCCGCGACCACGTCGCCATTCTCGGCATGGACGAGCGGCAGCGCGCCGAGATCGGCGCAGCGCTGGAACGACGCATACATCTCGTCGTCATCCACCATCAGCGCGCCTTTGTAGGCCATGAAGTGCTTGAACGAGGTGATGCCCCGGTCGACAACGGTCGCCATCTCGTCGAACACCTGCTTGCCCCACCAGGTGATCGCCATGTGGAAGGAATAGTCGCAGGCCGCTTTCGAGGTCTTGTTGTCCCACATCTGCAGCGCCTCAAGCAGTGACTGCTGCGGCGCCGGCAGGCAGAAATCGACCACCATCGTCGTGCCGCCGGAGAGTGCCGCGCGCGTGCCGGATTCGAAATCGTCGGCTGAATAGGTGCCCATGAAGGGCATTTCGAGATGGGTGTGCGGATCGATGCCGCCTGGCATGACATAGCAGCCCGTGGCGTCGAACTCATGGTCGCCATGCAGGTTGGAGCCGATGGCGACGATCTTGCCGTGCTGCATCAGCACGTCGGCCTTCCACGTGCGGTCGGCCGTCACGATGGTGCCGTTGCGGATGACTTTGGTCATATCTGTTCCCCTGTTCTTTCGCGCTTCTTTGCGAGCGGCGTTGCGAGGTGATTTGGTCTAGTCGGTCATTCGACGATTCCCGCAGTCTCCACCACCGCGTGAAACAGCACGTCGGCGCCCGCCGCCGCCCATTCCTTGGAGATTTCCTCGGCCTCGTTGTGGCTGAGACCGCCCACGCAAGGGCACATAACCATGGTCGCGGGCGCGACCTTGGCCGCCCAGCAGGCGTCGTGGCCGGCGCCCGAAATGATGTTCATGTGGCTGTAGCCCAGCTTTTCGGCGGCGGTGCGCACGCGGCCGACCAGCGTCGGATCGAAGGTTACCGGATCGAAATGGCCGACCGCCTCGACCGAGCATTTCACACCGAGCGCCTCGCAGATCTTCGGCGCTTCCTTCTCGATGCGGGCGCGCATACCGTCGAGCTTCGCCTGGTCCGGCGAGCGGATATCGACGGTGAAAATCACCGTGCCTGGCAAAACATTGCGTGAATTCGGGGAGAACTTCATCTGTCCGACGCCGCCGACGGCGCCCGGCTGGCTCTCCATGGCGACCGTCTGCACCATCTCCAGGATACGGGCCATGGCAAGGCCGGCATTGACGCGCATATTCATCGGCGTCGAGCCGGTATGCGCCTCCCTGCCGGTCAGCGTGAATTCCAGCCACCACAGGCCCTGGCAATGCGTCACCACGCCGATCTGCTTGTTCTCGGCCTCCAGGATCGGTCCCTGCTCGATGTGATACTCGAAATAGGCATGCATCTTGCGCGCCCCGACCTTCTCGTCGCCGACCCAGCCGATCCGCTTCAGTTCGTCGCCAAAGGTCAGGCCGTCGAGATCCCTCCGGGCATAGGCGTAATCCTGTGTATGCACCCCGGCGAACACGCCGGAGGCAAGCATGGCCGGGGCGAAACGCGCGCCCTCCTCATTCGTCCAGTTGGTGACGACGATCGGATGTTTCGTCTTGATGCCGAGATCGTTGAGCGAACGCACGACCTCGAGGCCCGAGAGCACGCCAAGCACACCGTCATATTTGCCGCCGGTGGGCTGGGTATCGAGATGGGAGCCGACATAGACCGGCAGCGCGTCCGGATCGGTGCCGGCACGCGTCATGAATATGGTGCCCATCTGGTCGACGCCCATCGAGAGCCCGGCCGCATCGCACCAGGACTTGAAAAGCGCGCGGCCCTCCTTGTCGGAATCGGTGAGCGTCTGGCGATTGTTGCCGCCGGCGATGCCGGGGCCGATCTTCGCCATCTCCATCAGGGAGTCCCACAAACGGTCTGAATTGATTCGCAGATTCTCGCCGGGTGCGGCCATTTGCGGTTCCCATTTTCACCAGGGGTCTTGTCGCCCCTTGAGTGGTTTGCATCCTGACCGTATGGTCAGCTTTCAGACTACACAAGCTGACCAAGCGGTCAACGAGAATCTTGGGGGAGACATGACCGAATCCACCCGTCCGATGCGGCGCCAGGACATAAGGCGGGAGAATGAAAAGGCCATTCTGCTCGCCGCTGAAAAGGTGTTCGCGGAAGCCGGGTTCGGCGGCGCCACGATGCAGCTGATCGCCGACCTGGCGGGGCTGCCAAAGGCAAATCTCCACTATTATTTCGCCACCAAGGAGGAGCTCTACCGGTCCGTCGTCCAGAACATTTTCGAAATCTGGCTGCAGGCCGCCAATTGCTTCGATGTCGCGCGCGGGCCGATAGACGGTATCAGCGCCTATATCGATGCCAAGATGGAAATATCGCGCCGTCACCCCGACGGTTCGAAGGTCTGGGCATCGGAAGTGATGCACGGCGCGCCGGTGCTTCAGGACTATATGGAATCGACCCTGCGCGAATGGACCGACGGCCGCGTCGCGATCATCAGGCGCTGGATCGAGGAAGGCAAGATGGACCCGGTCGACCCGCGGCATCTGCTCTACATGCTCTGGGCCACGACCCAGCACTACGCCGATTTCGGCCACCAGATCGAGACGCTGAACGGCGGCAAGTCGCTTTCCGACCGGCAATGGCGGGAAGCCAAGGAAAACATCAAGCGCGTGATCCTGACCGGCATCGGCGCGCAGCCTGCCTGACCTGACCGCCAGTTGCACGGACGGTGCTATGCTTTCAATTCGTCGAGGAGCATCTGCGCCAGCCGAGGCTCCCCGGGCTGATTGGGCCCACGTTCCGCCCTGAGTTCAGCCAGTCGCTGCATGGGAGCAAACAGGTCGACAAACCCCATTTTCTCCCGAACCGTGACGAGCTCGTCGCCAATCGCGGCTAGCCGCTTTGCACTTTCCGGCAAATGCCGGCTTTCCAGAGAGGTCGGGAGCGTACCTCCGTTTTGGCCGAACAGCCCCCATTTGCCATCCGCGCAGTCGCGAAGCGCGATGAGCAAGGCAGCGGAATAGGCAGCCTCTAGAGACTGCCTTTCCCGTTCCAAGGCCGCTTCGCGCTTGGCAGAGACCATTTCCGACCTTTAGTCGATCGACCTCAGAACATCCCGCACATGGTCGATCAGCTCATTGATCTGGCCCTTGGTGATGATCAGCGGCGGCGACAGCGCGATGATGTCGCCGGTGGTGCGGATCAGCGCGCCGCGCTCGAACGCTTTCACGAAGGCCGAGAAGGCCCGCTTGGTCGGGCTGCCGGCGATCGGCGCCAGCTCGATCGCGCCGATCAGGCCGATGTTGCGGATGTCGATAACATGCGGCTCGCCCTTCAGCGAATGCAGCGCGTCTTCCCAGTATGGCGCCAGTTCCTCGCCGCGGGTCAAAAGGCCCTCTTCCTTGTAGGTGTCCAGCGTGCCGAGCGCCGCGGCGCAGGCGATCGGATTGCCCGAATAGGTGTAGCCGTGGAAGAACTCGATCATGTGTTCCGGGCCGGTCATGAAGGCGTCGTGGATCTCCTTCTTGACGAACACCGCGCCCATCGGGATGACGCCGTTGGAGACGCCCTTGGCCGTGGTCATGATATCCGGCGTGACGCCGAAATAGTCCGCCGCGAACGGCGCGCCGAGGCGGCCGAAGCCGGTGATCACTTCATCGAAAATCAACAATATGCCGTGCTTCGTGCAAATTTCCCGAAGTTTTTGCAGATAGCCCTTCGGCGGCAGGATGACGCCGGTGGAGCCGGCGACCGGCTCGACGATCACGGCCGCGATGGTCGAGGCGTCATGCAGCGCGATAAGCCGCTCGAGATCGTTCGCCAATTCCGCGCCATGCTCCGGCACGCCCTTCGAGAAGGCGTTCTTCTCCGGCAGATGCGTGTGCGGCAGATGGTCGACGCCGCCGAGCAGCGTGCCGAACATCTTGCGGTTGGAGACGATACCGCCGACCGAGATACCGCCGAAATTGACGCCGTGATAGCCGCGCTCGCGGCCGATCAGACGGGTGCGCGAGCCCTCGCCCCTGACACGGTGATAGGCGATCGCCATCTTGAGCGCGGTCTCGACCGATTCCGAACCGGAATTGGTGAAGAAGACATGGTCCATGCCCTTCGGCGCGATATCGACCAGCCGGTTCGCCAGCTCGAAGACAATGGGATGGCCCATCTGGAAAGCCGGCGCATAGTCGAGCTCGGCCGCCTGGTGCTGGATCGCCTCGGTGATCTTCGGCCGGCAGTGGCCGGCGTTCACGCACCACAGGCCAGCGGTGCCGTCGAGCACCTTGCGGCCGTCGCTGGTGGTGTAATGCATGTCCTTGGCGGACACGAACATGCGCGGCGCCTGCTTGAACTGCCGGTTTGCCGTGAACGGCATCCAGAATGCGCTGAGATCGTTCGGCGTGACTTTCAGCCGGTTGGACATGACCAGGACTTCCCCTTGTAACCTGTTTCGGTGCGGCCAACGCTTGGTCTTCGCTGCGTTTTCATGCTACGCAAATTTTTGACCGGTTGGACAAACGTTAGCACCGCCTGTCGGCGGTCAAGGGATTACTAGCGGAAATGCGGCATAAAAAGCGCGCTCCACAGCCCAGGGAAAAACTGGTCCAGAGAATTGGTCCAGATGGTCGGCGCGGCACCGCGCAAGGATGACGGATACGATGGAAGGCTCCGCTCCCCGCCGCACCCGCATCCAACAGGAAAAGCGCGAGCTGATCCTGGAAGCCGCGCTCGAAGTCTTCTCCGCCAACGGCTTTCGCGGCTCGACCATCGACCAGATCGCAGAAGCCGCCGGCATGTCGAAGCCGAACCTTCTCTATTACTTCCGCCGCAAGGAAGACATTCACGAGACCTTGATGCAGCGCCTGCTCGATACCTGGCTGGCGCCTTTGCGCGAGCTGGACGACATCGGCGACCCGCTGACGGAGCTGAGAAGCTATATCCGCAGGAAGCTGGAGATGGCGCGCGATTTTCCGCGCGAAAGCCGGCTCTTCGCCAACGAGATCCTGCAGGGCGCGCCGCGCATCAAGCCGATGCTGGAAGGCGAGCTGAAGACGCTGGTGGACGAAAAGGCGGCCGTCATCAAGGGCTGGATGCGCGCCGGCAAGATCGCCCGCACCGATCCCTGGCACCTGATCTTCTCGATCTGGGCGACGACGCAGCACTATGCCGATTTCGATGTCCAGGTCCGCGCCGTGCTCGGCGCCGACCGCGGCGGCGACGGCCGCTTCGAGGACGCGGCGCGGTTCCTGGAGCAGTTGTTCCTGGATGGGCTGAAGCCGAAGGGTTAGCCAAGAGTGCAGCTCCGTTCATGCATCGTTAACCATAGATTGGGACGATCAGCATAGAGACCTTCGCGGCTGAAACGGACGGCGATGGAATGGCCGACAAACCTACAAACGTGATTTTGCTGGGCACTGCAGCAAATAATCAATCGATAAAGGCTTCCTTAGAGGCGGAAGCCAAAGCCTTGGAGGCTTGGCACGGCAAGAACCCCTATTCAGAGTTTTTGATTGTCCACGGGCACCGTCCCGACGTCCAGCAGGCCGCAGCTATAGGCCAGTTGATGGGCGCGCAGGTCCTAGCTTCGGATGGAAGCAAACAACCGGGACTGTCTAGAATTTACAGACTGGCGACAAAGCGAGCAAGGGAGGAGCGTAAGCACAAGTCCACGTCGACGGACGCGGCTAACAAGATCAAATCAGCAGTGGCCGCCCTCCACTTCAACGACGATATCCGCAACAAACTTGTTCATGATTTGTTTTTTTTGATTGACGACGCTGAGTTTCGCAGCCAACTCCTTAGCGCTAGAAAATTGCTGGATCGATTCGCGGAGTCCTTTGATGGGCAAGCAAGAAGTAGCCGAAGTAAGGAACTATTTGATCGCAAAGGGGCAGGAACTCGGAGCTAAGGGTTCTACTTCTCACAAAATAATTGAAGCAGTTCGCAAAGAGCATCCCGACGCCGTCAAGAGAGCTTCAAGGTATCTCGAAGACATAGCAATGCTTCGACTACTAAGCCAAGCGCGTGATACTCGGCCAAATAGTGTATCCCCTCTTCAGCTTTCATTCATAGACACTCTGAAGCTGCCGATCCAAGTGGCAGTCAGCCTCGAAGATGGAAATCAAGGATTCAAGAATATTGAAGACGCCGATCTGATCGAGGAAATTGCCGCCTATTCGAAAAAGCTAGAGAAGCCTTCTCGCAAGTCACGCAGAAAAACTGACCTGGACATTTTGGTTGATCACTATAGGCCGTTTTATAGCGCCACTTGCAGAACGCTGCGCGACTGTATGGCCGCAGAAAACGTAACAGCAAAGCGGGCTTAGGTCACGCGCTGCGGCGCTCGGCCGTCTGTGCCTCTAGCAGCTTCCGCAACTTCGCAACCGAGTTCTGCTCGGCCAGCGGCGTGTAGACGATCAATCGCATATCCGAACCGTCGTCGATCGACAGGCTCATATGCTCGAACGTCATCGCGCCGGCGATTGGATGCCGCAGGTGCTTCAGCCCGGAAAGCCGGTGCACGACGTCGCGTTGCGGCCACCACTCGCGGAACTCGGGGCTCGAGCGCATCATCAGCGCGATCAGCCGCTCGAAATCCGGATCGCCGGTGTATTTCGCGCTCTCGGCGCGGAACGCGGCAAGGGTCGCGCGCGCCAGCTGCTCCCAGTCCACCAAAAGGTGCCGCCGGTGCGGATCGGTGAAGACGCCGTGGAGGATGTTGCGGGCATCTCCCTCCAGCTGGCCGTAATCGCCGAAAATGGCGACCGCCGCGTCGTTCCAGGCCAGCACGTCCCAGCGGGGGCCGACGACATAGGCGGGCTGCAGCACCAGGCTTTG
Source organism: Mesorhizobium sp. M2A.F.Ca.ET.042.01.1.1 (assembly GCF_003997405.1). Lineage (NCBI taxonomy): Bacteria > Pseudomonadati > Pseudomonadota > Alphaproteobacteria > Hyphomicrobiales > Phyllobacteriaceae > Mesorhizobium > Mesorhizobium sp. M2A.F.Ca.ET.042.01.1.1. The sequence continues at coordinate 2,893 of NZ_RZRX01000067.1, read as the reverse complement.
CAGCATGTGCAGCAGCGGCCCCTCGACCTTGCCCTGCACGATGCGCCGCCGCTCCGGCTGCTGGCGGCCGGCAAGCGTGAACAAATGGCGCTGCTCGGCGCCGTCGAGCCGCAGCGCCTGGCAGAGCGCCGACAGCACCTCGACCGATGGCCGCACGTCCCTGCCCTGCTCCAGCCAGGTGTACCAGGTCGTGCCGACGCCGGCGATCATCGCCACTTCCTCGCGCCTTAAGCCCGGCGTGCGCCGCCGCGCGCCGCAAGCGATGCCGGCCGCATCAGGCGAGAGCCGCTCGCGACGCGAACGCAGGAAGCCGCCAAGCTCGCGCCGACGATGGTCTTCGGGGGAATGGGTCGCGATATCCATGCGCCTATTATAGCAGTACTGATACCAGGATAAAGTTTGAACTGTTTGAGACGCGCGCCCTGCCCCATCTTTCCGTTCAGAGCAGCGCAAGGAGGCTCCGGACATGGAACTCAAGGGCAAAACCATTCTCGTCACCGGCTCGACCGACGGCGTCGGCCGCGTGGTCGCCGAAAGGCTCGGCGCCGCCGGCGCCCGCGTGCTGGTGCATGGCCGCGACGCAGGCCGCGGCAACGCGACGGTCGCCGCGATCGAGGCCAAGGGCGGCAAGGCGGAATTCCTCGCCGCCGACCTCGCTTCGCTTGCCGAAGTACGCCGCCTCGCCGAAGCCGTGCGCGCAAGGACCGACCGGCTCGACATACTGATCAACAATGCCGGCGTCGGCACCGGCGGCCAGGGCGCCAAGCGGCAGGTCAGCGCCGACGGCTACGAGCTGCGCTTCGCCGTCAACTATCTCGCTGGCTTCCTGCTGACGGCTGAGCTCTTACCTTTGCTCAAGGCAAGCGCGCCGGCGCGCATCGTCAATGTCGCCTCGGCCGGCCAGCAGGCGATCGACTTCGACGACGCCATGCTGACGCATGGCTATAGCGGCGTGCGCGCCTACTGCCAGAGCAAGCTCGCGCAGATCCTGTTCACCGTCGATCTGGCTCGGGAGCTCGAGGGCACCGGCATCACCGTCAACGCGCTGCATCCGGCAAGCTATATGGACACCACGATGGTCCGGCAGGCGGGCGTCACGCCATGGAGCTCGGTCGAAACCGGCGCCGACGCCATCCTCAATCTCGCGACATCGCCGGCGCTCGAAGGGCGCAGCGGTCGCTATTTCGACGGCCAGCGGGAATCGCGCGCCGACGCCCAGGCCTATGACGAAAACGCCCGCCGCCGGTTGCGCGCTCTCAGTCTTGAGCTGACCGGACACCAATCTTCAAAATCCAAGGAACAACACCCATGAGCGAGACCATCGAACATTGCGTCATCATAGGCGGCTCATCCGGCATCGGCCTCGCGACGGCCAAAAAGCTGGTCAGCCCCGCCATGAAAGTCACGATCACCGGCCGCAACGAGGAAAAACTCAAGGCCGCGTGGAAGAGTCTGGGCGGCTCAGCCGACAAGGCTGCGTTCGATGCCGGCAATCCTGATGAGGTGCAGCGGTTTTTCAAGGACCTCGGGCCCTTCGATCACCTGGTTCTCGCCGCGAGCGGCGGCAAGGGGCTGGGACCGTTCGCGACGCTCGACCTCGCCGATATCGGCAGCGGCGTCGACGAGAAGATCCGGCCGCAATTGTCCTGTCTGCAGGCAGCCCTGCCGACCCTGAACAAGAGCGGATCGGTCACCTTCATCTCGGCTGTCTCGGCCCAGATCGCGGCGCCCGGCGTCGCCGGCATAGCCGCCATCAACGGTATGCTTTTGACCGTCGCGCCGATCCTGGCGGTGGAGCTGAAGCCGCTGCGCGTCAACGTCGTGGCCCCCGGCGTCATCGACACCCCATGGTGGGATTTCTTGCCGGACGATCAGCGGCAGGCGGTGTTTGCCGAATATGCCGGCAAGACGCCGGTCGGCCGCATCGGCCGCGCCGAGGATGTCGCCGAGGCGATTGCCTTCCTGGTCTCGAACAGCTTCATGACCGGCCAGGTGCTGACCTGCGACGGCGGCTTGAGGTTCGCCGCCTAGAGGAGGCGCGCGGACTCCCATCCGCGCGCCCTAGGATCAGGCCGCCTTGGCGGCCGGCATCGGATGGATGGCGTGGAAGGGAATGCACAACCGGTTCCACGTGTTGATCATGCCGAGCGCCACCGAGAGCTTGACCAGTTCCTCTTCCGAGAAATGCTCGAGCGTGCGGGCGTAGAGCTCGTCCGACACACCATTGTCGGCGATCAGCGTCACGGCCTCGGTCCATGCGAGAGCGGCACGCTCGCGTTCGGAAAACAGCGGCGATTCCTTCCAGGCGGCGACCAGATAGAGCCGGGTTTCGGTCTCCCCGTCGCGCCGCGCCTCGCGGCTGTGCATCTCGACGCAGTATGAGCAGCCATTGATCTGCGAAGCCCTGAGCTTGATCAGGTGCAGCAGGCTCACTTCCAGCCCGCATTCGTCGACGGCCTTGTTGAGCGCCGACACCGCCTTCATGATCTCGGGGGCCTTGGCAAAGAACTGCAATCTCTGTTTCATCGTCTTTCCTTCCAGTTTTTTGGGCGGGTTAGGGGTTTAAGTCTGCTTGGATGAAGCGGATTTCTGCGGCCGCTGGTGCCGCTCGACGAAAGCGCAGCTCGCGGCATAGGATCGCGGGTCGCCTTCGGCGGCGTACTCCGCCACGAGATCGGACAGCTTCACTTCCGCGAGTGCTGCCCGATAGGCGCGCTCGGCCCTGAGCATCGCGGCGTTGATGCCGCAGGGCTTCACATAAGCCGAGGCGTCGATCTTGACCGGGCCGCGCTGGCGGATTTCGCCGCAGCGGAACGCAGGCTCCCTGCCCTCGACGGCCAGCACGATATCGAGGAGCGTGATGCGTTCCGCCGCCCGCGCCAGCCGGTAACCG
>NZ_RZRX01000675.1:0-221 GCF_003997405.1 Mesorhizobium sp. M2A.F.Ca.ET.042.01.1.1 | reverse complement strand
TGACCGGTCGAACCGGGACGAGCGAGACACTCCGAGGTGCTCACCGGCAGTCAATGTCGCGTACGTGTTTGGAACTCGCTATCCGTGAAGCCCATCTAGGCCAGCGCTCACAAATCCGCGCGCAAAAGGCCGGACATATGAGCGCAAGCGATCAGGTCAAATCATCTCCAGCCAAAGCCTTGCAAGCAGGGGGCCGTCCACATATGAGCACCGGAAGCGCA
>NZ_RZRX01000674.1:0-246 GCF_003997405.1 Mesorhizobium sp. M2A.F.Ca.ET.042.01.1.1 | reverse complement strand
ACGCTTGAGCCGCGCCGGCAAGGCCACGGCCCTGGCGGCGGCAAGCTGGCCGCTCATGCCGACTTCGTGCGCCAGCGGATGGCCGAGAATGGCGATCTGACGCTCGACGAACTGTGCGTGGAGCTGGACGGGCGCGGCATCACGGTGCACCGGTCGAACGTGGCCCGTCTGCTTCACCGGCTGGGCCTCAGTCACAAAAAAAGACACTCCGGGCGAGCGAGCACCAGCGTCCCGACATCCGGCAGG
>NZ_RZRX01000673.1:0-249 GCF_003997405.1 Mesorhizobium sp. M2A.F.Ca.ET.042.01.1.1 | reverse complement strand
GTTCGACCGGAGCGACGGGTTCGACGGGAGCTACAGGCTCGACCGGAGCAACGGGTTCGACTGGAGCGACGGGTTCGACGGGAGCTACAGGCTCGACCGGAGCAACGGGCGCGACTGGAGCCACGGGCGCGACTGGAGCCACGGGTGCGACTGGAGCAACGGGCGCGACCGGAGCGACTGGTTCGACCGGAGCAACTGGCGCGACCGGAGCCACAGGCGCTACCGGAGCCACAGGCACGACCGGAGCCA
>NZ_RZRX01000672.1:0-255 GCF_003997405.1 Mesorhizobium sp. M2A.F.Ca.ET.042.01.1.1 | reverse complement strand
GGACGGCAGCGGCACCCTGAATGCCGGCGATCTGTCGACGACCACGGCCGGCGACGGCACCTGGTCCTTCAGCGATCTCGACTACTCGGTCGCCGGCAAGAAGGTCTACGAGGTCCTGCCGGACGGCGATGTGCAGACGGTCGGAGCGGCCGGCTACACGATCGTCGGCACCTCGGGCCACGACCAGACGGATCTCGACTTCGCCAACTTCGAGAAGTTCGACATCTCGGGCACGAAGTACACCGATATCACCGG
>NZ_RZRX01000671.1:0-271 GCF_003997405.1 Mesorhizobium sp. M2A.F.Ca.ET.042.01.1.1 | reverse complement strand
GCTCCCGTCGAACCAGTTGCTCCAGTCGCACCTGTTGCTCCGGTCGCGCCTGTGGCTCCGGTCGCACCCGTGGCTCCGGTCGCGCCTGTAGCTCCAGTCGAACCCGTCGCTCCGGTCGCACCCGTGGCTCCGGTTGCGCCTGTGGCTCCCGTCGAACCAGTTGCTCCAGTCGCACCTGTTGCTCCGGTCGCGCCTGTGGCTCCGGTCGCACCCGTGGCTCCGGTCGCGCCTGTAGCTCCAGTCGAACCCGTCGCTCCGGTCGCACCCGTGG
>NZ_RZRX01000670.1:0-303 GCF_003997405.1 Mesorhizobium sp. M2A.F.Ca.ET.042.01.1.1 | reverse complement strand
CCGTTGCTCCGGTCGAGCCTGTAGCTCCCGTCGAACCCGTCGCTCCAGTCGAACCCGTTGCTCCGGTCGAGCCTGTAGCTCCCGTCGAACCCGTCGCTCCGGTCGAACCCGTCGCTCCGGTCGCGCCTGTGGCTCCGGTCGAACCGGTCGCACCCGTTGCTCCGGTCGAGCCTGTAGCTCCCGTCGAACCAGTTGCTCCAGTCGCACCTGTTGCTCCGGTCGCGCCTGTGGCTCCGGTCGCACCCGTGGCTCCGGTCGCGCCTGTAGCTCCAGTCGAACCCGTAGCTCCGGTCGCACCCGTGG
>NZ_RZRX01000066.1:0-25899 GCF_003997405.1 Mesorhizobium sp. M2A.F.Ca.ET.042.01.1.1 | reverse complement strand
CACCGCGCCGCAGAGTTGCCGGTCTGGCTGCACAGATACAATTGGCACCGTCCCCACGGGAGCCTAAAGTCCAAAACACCTATCAGTCGCCTCGCTCTAACCGAGGACAACCTGTTGAGGCTCCACAGCTAGCGATCCCACCAGTTGAGTTGCTCCAAGTCGGTGTCTAGCTTTCTACATTCTGTGTCCGACGCTGGACAAGAATGTTGCAATCCCGACCAGCAAGTCAGCGCAGGCGCCACCTGTTGCCCAGCAAACGGCAAGGATTATCGAAAGACGAATTCGGCACGGAGCTTGCACCAACGATTGCATGCAAATGCCGACAGCATCTCATGAACGGTCTCTCGATTCTGGCGCGGTTAAATCGCGGCCGGTTCCAGATCATGTCCCGCCCGAAATGGTGAGGGACTTCAGCCTGTTTACGTCGCCCGGCATGTTGCCGACCGCTAACGGGGATCCGCATGCAGCGGTTGCTTGCGTTCATGCCGGGCCTCCGATCTTTTATTCAACCAGCAACACGCGCGACGGTCGGGGTACCTGGGTCATCACTCGCGCGAGCGACCAGCGCCGGGTGCTGCAGGACACCGAAACGTTTTCCAGCCATCGCAGCATCTTCGCCTCTGTGCTCGGCGAGAGCTGGCCGATGATCCCGCTTGAGCTCGATCCGCCATTCCACGGTGTTTTTCGCTCACTGCTCAATCCGCTGCTTTCGCCAAAGCGGGTAATGGCATTGGAGCCGGCTGTCCGGGAACGAGCGATCAAGCTGATCGACAGGATCGCCGCATCAGGCACGAGCTGCGACATCATGAAGGATTTTGCAGTTCCGTTCGCGGTCAATATCTTCCTTCGCTTTATTGGGCTTTCGGACAACGGACTAGAAACATTTGTCGGCTGGGCTAGAGATCTGCTCCACGGCGATAAGGAGCAACGACCACCCGCAGCCCGGACGATCGTGGCCTTCATCGACGAACTTGCCACCGAGCGCCGCAAGGAGCCGGTCGATGATTTCATGACCTTCATCGTGAAGGCAAAGGTCGAGGGTCGTCTGCTCAGTGACGAAGAAGTCCGTGGCATCGGCGTGCTTGTGTTCGTCGCGGGACTCGACACGGTCTCAGCAGCCATATGCTTCGACTTGGCCCATCTCGCGCGCAACCCCAAAGATCAGGAATTGCTACGAAGCGAACCGGACCGGATTGCCGTCGCTGCGGAAGAATTGCTGCGCGCCTATTCGACCATTCAGATGATCCGAGTGGCAACGAAGGATGTCGACTTCAAAGGCGCGCCGATCCGCAAGGGAGACTATGTTTCCTGTGCCACGATGATTGCCAATCGTGACCCGGCGGAATTCGAATGCCCGAATGAGATCGATCTGGCGCGCGAGGACAACCGGCACGCTGCCTTTGGCTATGGTCCCCATCGTTGTCTTGGCTCACACCTTGCCCGGCGGGAGATTGTCATTGGCCTGGAGGAGTGGCTGGCGCGCATCCCAGCCTTTCGGATCAAGACAGGGACTGAACCTATCACCTTCGGCGGCCATGTGTTCGGGATCGAGAATCTGATCCTGGACTGGTCCTGAAGTTTCAGCCAACGACATTGGAGTTCGCTATGCGTGTCGTCGTACATAAAGCCAGATGCCAGGGTCATGCGCGCTGCTGGGCGCGGGCGCCGAGAGTCTTCAAGCTTGATGACGCCGGCTACATCTTGCCCGGTGATATTGATGTTGCCGATGGGGAGCAACTGCTTGCCTCAAAAGGGGTACGAGCCTGCCCCGAACAAGCTCTGGAAGTTGACGAGCCCCCCGCTAACTCAGTTGTAGAGAGAGACACACGCAAAGTGCAGACTGGCATCGGGAAGGATAAAACAATCATACAATTCGCGACAGACCCTGTCGACCACGCGAAAATTACCGAACTGCGTGACCGAGAGGCGATCCGCAACTGCCTGTATCGGTACTGCCGCGGGATAGACCGCGCCGATGAGGCGGCGCTGCGTAGCGCATACTGGCCCGAAGCGTATGACAGGCACGGTCCCTATTGCGGACCGGCAGAGGACTTCATCCAATTTGCTCTCGGTCTGCCGGGGCACCGTAACATCCATCAAATCACGAACAGCCTGATCGACTTCATCAGTTCAGCAGAGGCCGCGGTCGAGAGCTATTTCACCGCGCTGCAACGCGGACCGGATACAGACCAAGAAATACGTCAGACGCTGCTTTGCGGCCGTTACTGCGATCTGTTTCAGAAGAGGCAGGACGAGTGGCGAATTGCGGAACGGACAGTCGTCTACGATTGGGTTGAGGAGCAAATCCCGCCAGCGATTCTTGAGGCAGATAGGTTCGGCCGGCGACAGCCGATTGGAGCACAACATCCAGACGATCCCATCTACCAGTTGCTCAAGGGTCACATCCCCACCGACCAAGATGGCGTCGAGGGTCCCCAACTGGGAGCTGCATAAGTGGGTAGAAATGGAGGATGAGCGCCCTACGGGAACGACATCTGTGTGGGGCCGCAACTGGCGGTCACTGCAACGATTTGGCTCGGCCCTTCATTCCGCCCAAGGTTGATGGGCTGAGATCACAAGCGGTCATCGTGGAGAAGCTCTCGTGAAACTGGCAGCACGCACCGTAATCATCACAGGCGCTGCGGGCGGGATCGGCCGTGCCCTGGTCGATATCCTTGCCGCGGACGGAGACACTGTAGTTGCGGTGGACCTTCCGGGCAGTGGTGTGGTTGAACTGGCTCGGGATCTCGGGTCGCCGCACGTCGGTCTGGAGTGCGATGTGTCGCGAGAGAAGGACATGCTCTCACTTTTCGGCCAGGTCGAAGCACGGTTCGCGCAAATCGATGTCCTCATCAACAATGCGGCGGTTGGACCCACGATGGATAGGATCATCGACACCGCTGTCGATACCTTCCGACGCGGCGTGACAGTGAACCTTATTGGGCCATTCGTTATGGCCCGGGAAGCGGCGCGGCGCATGAAGCCGGGCGGTGCGATCGTCAATGTGGCTTCGATGGCGGGCGTGGTCGGCAATCCCAGGCGCAACGCCTACGCAGCCTCGAAAGCTGGCGTGATCTCGTTGACAAAGTCCCTTGCATGCGAGTGGGCTATGCGAGGAATCCGCGTCACGGCGGTGGCGCCGGGCTCCGTCCGCACCCCAATGGTCACAGAACTGGCACGCGCTGGCAAAATGGACCTCGCGGCGATACGCCGCCGCGTGCCGATGGGGCGCTTGGCTCGCCCCGACGAGATCGCCAGGGTCGTGCGTTTTCTGAGCAGCACGCAGGCGCGCTACATCACCGGCTCGGTGCTGGCAGTCGACGGAGGCTGGATGTCATTCAACCAGCCGGGGGATGCTCACCCGCCGGTGGATGGTGCGCTCCAAGCCGAGCTCTCCTGTCCGGCCGAATGCACAGATGCGCGAATCGTGCTCGTCACCGGTGGCGCAAAAAGCATTGGCGCGGCCGTCGCTCGCCGCTTTGCCGCGAACGGCGACACCGTCGTGATTGCTGATAAAGATGGCACTGCAGCGGCAGAGCTGGCTACATCGCTCCCCGGCAAGCATCTGGCGAAATCGCTGGACGTGGCCGTCGAGAGCGATGTGGTGTCGATGTTCGAAGAACTGAGGGGACGCTTCGGGTATATCGATGTTCTGGTCAATAGTGCTGATACCGCCGACAGGATTGTGCCTGCGATCGAGCAACTGTCGAAACAGCTCGAACACGTCCTGGATGTCAACCTTACCGGCGCCTTCACCTGCGCGCGCGAAGCGATCAAGGCTATGCGCCCGGGCGGCGTGATCCTCAATCTCGGGTCGATCGACAGCTTTCTGCCGTTCGCGCCGCGCCATGCCTACGGCGCCTCCAAGGCGGGGATGGATATGCTGACCCGTTGCATGGCGGCCGAACTCGGGCCGGTCGGAATTCGGACAGCCACCGTCGCTCCTGGCCACATCCGCACGCCCGCACTTGCTCAGTTGGCCAAAGCCGGCCGCATCGACCTGACAGCAATCGGACGACGCATCCCCATGGGCAGGATGGGACGGCCAGAAGACGTCGCAGATGCATCGTTCTTCCTTGCTTCGTCTGACGCCTCATACATCAACGGCTCGATCCTCTACGTGGACGGCGGCTGGACCTCGTTCGGTGATGCGGGAAACGCCAGCGAACTCTATGACGAATGTTTTGCGGAGGCCGCAGGTTAATTGCCAGGCCTTCGCAGGGCGACCGGCCGAGCATTATGAAGCCTCGGCTCCACGACGCACCTGAGGTGCTTGAGATCCAAGCATGTGCATGCCGAGCACATTCCCGGTCGGCTGACGTGTCTATAACGAGGAGAAATCATGGAATTTGCCACTTTCATTCTGGCCGCCCAGCGTGGCTATCACCAATCCTCAGAAAGCGTCATCCGCAACTCCATCGAACAGGCCGTCGCTTCGGAGCAGGCTGGGTTCAACACCGCGTGGTTTGCTGAGCACCACTTCAACAATTACAGCCTCATACCATCCCCGCTGATGATGGTGGCGCACTGCGCCGGCTTGACAAGCACGATTCGCCTGGGCACTGCCGTCTGCGTGCTGCCGCTTTACCAACCGCAGCGCCTGCTGTCCGAGATCGGCTTCGCCGACATCGTTGCGAACGGCCGTCTCGAGCTCGGCGTAGGCTTGGGATACCAGCAGTTCGAGTTCGAACGGTTCGGCGTGGACATCGATGAGGCGCCGGCCGTCTTTTCGGAATACCTGGACATCATTCTCAAGGGCCTCAACCAAAACGTCTTCGAACACGACGGCCAGTATGAGAAGATCCCCCCAACAGCGATTTCGGTCCGCACAGTCCAGCAGCCGACGCCGCCTATCTGGATCGCTGGCGGAGCCGCACGGATGGCTCGGGCCTACCGCGAGGGGCACAATTTTTTTGTCACAGCCTTCCACGACGGCTTAGAGACTTTGACCACACTGCGTGAATCAGTCGAGAGGGCGGCGGCATCCGAGGAAAAGAACGTCACCGACGTCAAGATATCGCTGCTGCGCTGCTGCTATGCCAGCCACGACGAGTTGGAGATCAACAGCTATCTCGACAATGCCCGCTTCCAGCGCCGGCTTTCTGAAGCCCTGCATCAGCGCCGCCAACAGAGCCACGATGGCTACCTGCTGCAGGAGACACCGACCCAGCAGGATCTGTCCTTCGAGACCATGCGCAAAAATTTGCCGATTGGCAGCGTAAATCGCGTGATTGATCGCCTGCTGGAAGAGATCGATATCTTGAAACCGGACCAGATCGCAGTTCAGACTCAATTGGGCGACTTCGACCAAAAGACGATGCTGCGCCAGATCGAGCTCTGGGGCGACAAGATCATCCCTGCGGTCAACAAGGCGCTTTGTCATGCCGGAAGCTGAAGCCGGCCGTTACGATGATGGCTGCCTATCCAGCGCGCAATGGCGTGGGTCCGAGCTAGGGAGGAGCTTCGATCAGCATGTGCTGCCCTGCGTACATTCACGTTCGCTTGAGGAGGTCCAGGCGGGCGAGGTGTTGGCGACGGAGGGGACAGGCCTTTCGTCTGTCGAATTGCGTGATGTCTTGGCCGCAACTTTCCCGTCTACCTCCAGCAGCGTATTCGCTTTGGAGGAGTTGAGCGAGCCCGAGCCGGAACTGGAAGAGGAGCTGCTACGCCGGCTGCTGCTAGCGCATGCTGCGCCGGCCGACCCGGCGAGCGGCCGCTTGGCCAAGATCATCGCCCGGCGTGCGATGCGCACGGACCATCTTTGGCGGGATCTTGGCCTCTCAAATCGCGCTGAGCTCAGCCGCCTGCTTGCCAGACATTTTCCCGCGCTGGCGGCAGGCAACACAGAAAACATGAAATGGAAAAAGTACTTTTACCGCAAGCTGTGTGAGGCCGAAGGCTTTTCGTCATGCACTGCACCCAGTTGTCGGGAATGCCAGGACTTCGAAAGCTGCTTCGGCCCGGAGGAAGTTGAGAGTCGCCTCTCGCCGACCAGGAATGCCGGTTAGTCACTTCGCTTGATCGCAGCTGCGGACAAACGCTTATCGCGGCGCCGTAGTATGGAGGAAGGGATGTTCATCGCCTCGCGATATTTGGTGACGGTACGGCGAGCGACATTGATGCCGGTCTGCTTGAGCTGAGCAACGATGTCTTCGTCGGAAAGTACCTTGTCGAGCGATTCTTCGGCGATGATTGCCTTGATCCGATGGCGGACAGATTTGGCGGAGTGCGCGTCGCCGCCCTCGCAGGATGCGATTGTCGCTGTGAAAAAATACTTCAGCTCGAACACCCCGCGCGGAGTTAACATGTACCTGTTCGAAGCCACCCGGCTTACCGTCGACTGGTGCATTTTGATCCCGTCAGCGACATTTTTGAGACAGAGAGGCCGCAGATGGGCGACGCCGTGTGTAAAAAAGGCATCCTGCTGGCGCACGATTTCGGTCGCAACCTTAAGGATCGTCTTAGCGCGCTGCTCGAGGCAGCTGATCAGCCAGTTCCCTTTTTCCTGGCAATGGTCGAGAAACGCTTTGCCTTCCGGATTTTGATTGGTCAGCTGCGAGATTTCGGCGACATAGGTGTGGTTGATCAACACTTTGGGCAGCGTGGCCGGATCAAGCTCCACCCGCCATCCACCTTCGGACTTGGGCATTACCCAGACGTCCGGTACGATGGTTTCCGGCGTCCCGGACTGGAACCGGTCTCCAGGCTTGGGATCGAGCGCGCGGATTTCGTTCCTCATGTCGAGGAGATCCTCCTCGTCGACTCCGCAACGCTGCTTCAATCCCTGAAAATCCCCCCGTGCAAGCATCTCGAGATTGGCGACCAAAGCTGCCATAGCCGGGTCGAACCGGTCTTGCTGGCGCAGCTGAATCTCCAGGCATTCGCTGAGAGTTCGCGCAAAAATCCCCGGCGGATCAAATTGCTGCAAGATTCCGATGACCCGTTCCACATCAGCTTGCCGAACGTTTAACCTCCTGGCCAGATCGAAAAGGTTTACCTGAAGATAGCCAGTGTCCTCCAGATGGGCGGCGAGCTGTCCGGCAATCAGCCGCTCCTGGGGGGTGAACGGGGTGAGGGCGACCTGGCGGGCGACATGGTCGTGCAATGTTTCGGTGTGGGCGGTAAACTCCTCGACGGCAGGTCGATCGTTGCCGCTACTGCGTTGCGACTTCCATTGCCCGCGCCCGCCAGACGGCCCGCCAATGGGCGATTCGCCGATTTCGCTTCTGCTTTGACTGCTCCGCTGATCCACCCCTGACAGCGGCGAATCGTCGTCAAACGGGTCAGGCTTCAAAACGGGGTTCCTCTCGAGTGCCTGCTGCACGAGCTGATGGAGTTCAGTATGCGTCAATCGCAGCAAGCGAATAGCTTCAATGGCTTGAGGCGATAAGACCATACGTTGCTTCTGGCGTTGAAGCAGGCTTGCTGAGAGATGCATGTTGAACCGTAATCTGCCGAGGATGCTCTAGTGTGTGCTTGGGTTGTGTGAGACTTGCCACTTCTGGGTCATGCCGCCGCCTTCAGTTTGTCGAGAACGTTTTGCGGGGATGAAACGCCATAGGGGTCCGTCTCGCAGTTGTCACAGAAGCCTTCCTCCTCGAACCACTGCTCCACCACGCCATCGTCGATCAGAGCGGCGTATCGCCAGGAGCGCATGCCAAAGCCCAGATTGTCCTTCGCGACCAGCATGCCCATTTTGCGCGTGAACTCGCCCGACCCGTCTGGGATCAGCTCGATCTTCTGCAGCCCCAAGGACTTTCCCCACGCATTCATGACGAAAGCATCGTTGACCGAGACGCAGTAGATCGCGTCAATTCGCAGTTCCAGAAATTGATCATAGAGTTTTTCGAAATCGGGCAGTTGGAAGGTCGAGCAGGTCGGGGTGAAGGCGCCAGGCAGCGAGAACAGGATGACGCGCTTGCCCCCGAAATAATCGTCGGAGGTCTTGTTCTCCCACCGATAAGGATTTGGCCCCCCGATCGACTCATCGCGAACACGCGTGCGAAAGGTCACGAGAGGAACGTTCTTTCTGTCGGTCATTGATTTGCTCCCAGGCCAAAGTGGTACGGTGCATTTTTCGGTTAAACTGAAGCGGCATCGACTTCGGTCGACAGTTCCGGCAGCCTCGCGCCTTGGCGTGGTTGCCTCGGACCGGTCTTGTGCAAGACCGCCCCCGAGCAGGCACGTTTAAAGGCGACGAGCTTCCGCGGAGACGGGGAATTTCGCTCGCGTGCTTTATCGAGCTTTGAGAGGTAGGCATGGTCTGCAACCGTGATTTTGACTGCGTTCTATCGACCGAGTCGCAAGCGCCATGCCAATTGACCCGATGCCTTGGGTTCACTTCGGTTTTTGCAGCAACTTTCGTGTTGTGCAGTAATGCCGGTCGATATTATTGCTCAAGCAGCACTGGAAATTGGGTGCGACTCCGTTCGGCAAACCCGGCCTTTGTCCGAAGCCGGACACGAATGTCGGAAATAGCCAAACGCCAGGATCTGGGGCGGGTTAAGAAACGTTGCCGTGGGCACCGGCTTCAGCACAATTGCGCCACGCGAGCATGGCTCCCAGCGTCAATGCCGTGCAGCAGCGAGACGAAGTCACTGCAGAATATCAACCTCTGCGAAGTCGTTGAAACCCAGCATGTGCGAGCCGTTCGAGGCGCAGATCAAGGCATGCTCGAGGAAGAGCTCGTGCTCTCGGCAGCAAGTGTTGCGACGTCTGACAAGGATCGTCGCGCTTCAAGGAAAAGAACCTGAATGGTGCACGGCTTGTGAAGGCCGGCGCATGGAAATGGCTGGGCTGATCATCCTCCATGAGGGTTGAATGAAGAGCTGGCCCCTATCTCCCTCAGCTGCAACGGGGGGAGGTAGGGCATGTCCGTCTATCGCGCTGGGTAACATTCCTCGGTGAGGCAATAAGGGGGAGCAATTTCTCATTTCGGCAGACACGACCCAGCTCTCCTTTCATGCGCTGATTCCCCCAAGGGAAATCGCGACTCCAGGCTTCCTATGCAGCGAATCGCGGTGCTGTCCGATGTCCGACAATGTCGGATGCGGATCGTAGCTGGGCTAGATCCGTCACTTTGCCTCGATGGTTTCCCACTGGCCTTATATCTGCTTCGCCCCAAATGCGGCGACATAACCTGTGCGGCATCTGTGAATGGATCGACTTCAATCGAGACCTCGGAGGTCCCGATGCGCGAAGGGAGCTTGCCGATATGACGGCCACCATAGCGAACCACGGTCCGGACGACGAGGGGACTTGGATCGGCGGGCCTGCGGCGCTGGGACACCACCGCCTGGCAATCATCGATATCCAGGGCGGCCGTCAGCCGAGGATGCTCCAGGAGGATGGCCGACCTGACTTGGTGCTCGTCTACACGGGTGAGACTTACAACTACCGCGAGCTGCGTCAACAGCTGGCCGGCCTAGTCCATCGCATGAACACGAGCAGTGACACCGAGGTGGTGCTGCACCGCCCCCGCGAGTGGGGCTCTTCGGCGGGTACACTTTTTTCACGAAATCCGTGAATGTTTCTCGCGACATCATCCCGCAATCGGTGGTGCAGCGGGTGAAGAGCCCGTATCCGGCTATCCAGAATGCCGCCTACGACAAAATACTACGTACGCGGTTCACTGCGATGCTGGACGACCTAGTGCCGGCAGTGGCACCGCTGTTGTCCGTCGACAGGTCCCGCGCTTGCTCGGTGCGACCAACAACCTTAAGCGCTAGGGCGTAACCTGACCCTGCAAGATCTCCTCACCGACTATAAGGTGCGCCTCACGATCTGAGACGATGGGACAGGATGGCTAAGGAGGTGCGCCGTCTTGCATGCCCCGCCACCGAGGCGAACCCTCTTGGCTACGCGCGCCACAGCGACGCTCCATATCGTCAGGCCTGCGTCTCATGCTCAGATGAGCCGGTATTTGGCTCTCTCATCAGCAAACCGAGAGAGCCCATGCCAAGACGGAAGCAAGCAAGACGAACGAGCGTCAGAGATATCCTGCGCCTGACCCATAAACAGGGCAGTCCGGTGGGCCAGGTGGCAGAGCAACTGAGGTTCGGCAAGACTTCGGCTTCCACCTATCTGCGGGCGCTGGAGACGGGCTGTCGTGCAGGCCCTGCATGCGGCTTTGAGGACGATGCGATGTTGAAACACCGTCTGTTGCGCCGAATCGGCCGTCGGCCACACGTTGGGTCGTCATCAGGTTCTCGACAGCTTGCCGGTGTCAAATCCAAACCGTGGTCGGCGATCCCCACCAGGGTGGGAAGGCAGCGCTGATATAGCCGAACGTCGATCAAGTCACGATCAACTATTGCCTCATGTCACATGCCCTGCGGGACTGAAAAACGGAGAAGAACATGTGCGATGCAAAACTGAAGACCGTGCTTTCGCTTTTTTCGCCGGTGGCCAGCAAATTAGATGCTCTCTCGTCCAACGGACCAGCGACGGATGCAAATTGCGTTAAGCTAAATACGAACGAGAACCCGTTTCCGTTGCCGAAGAGCGTAATGCAAAGTGCAATTGCTGCGATCGAACACCAGTATCTTTATCCGGAAGACGACAATCTCAGCTTAAGGGCAGCTGCCTCCGATGCTTACGGATTTTCCAAAGATCAGGTGATTGCCGGCAACGGTTCGTCGGAGCTGCTCGGACTCATCTACAGAGCTTTCCTCGCCCCAGGAGATAGAGTGGCGATGCTGTCGCCCGGATTTTCGTTCAACCGTAAACTTGCCATGTTGCAGGGTGCCGAGTTTCTCGAAATCGCATCGAGCGAAGCTCATCCCCTGCCGATAGAAAAACTGCTGTCCGGCCCCGCAAAAGACGCGAAGTTCATTCTGTTGGCTAATCCGAACAATCCGACCGGAACATTCGTGCCGGTGGCCGAAATCGAACGCCTTGTGGAGCAAGCAGATCGCTTGGTCGTCTTGGATGAGGCCTACGTTGACTTCGCACCCGACAATGCCCTGCGCCTCGTCAATAGACATCCGAATCTTTTGATCTTGAGGACTTTTTCAAAGAGCTATGCTGCTGCTGGCGTGCGAGTCGGCTTCGGTTTCGGTCACCCAGAAATCATTGGCAGGCTGCGCAACATCCAGAATGTCTTCAACATGAACGTGATCGGGCAGGCGGTCGGGAAAAGCATTCTTGCGCATCGCCACGCCTACGAAGAGAACCACAGGCACATCAAGCATGAACGACAGCGAGTGACCCTGGCGCTGTTGCAACTTGGCTTTTCCGTAACACCCTCCCACGCAAACTTTTTGCTGGCCCGTGTGCCGGCGGGACAGGAGGGCTCATGCTGGCAAGCCGCGTTGAAAGAGCAGGCGATCCTCATCGCCAGCTTTCCTGACGTAGATTTGAAGAACTGTATTCGCGTCAGCATTGGCACCACAGAGCAGATGGACAAATTCCTTGCTGCCGCCAAACGCGTCTGTATGAGCTTTAAGAAGAATCGCGGTGTGCACAAGCATTAAGTCAATTCACATTAAGCGCCAAGTAATAGGTGCTGATATGTCGCCAGCTATGATGATTAGCGAATAAATAATAGGTAATTTGGAGAACAATTAATTGAAGAAAATTTCCGCTTCGGGCCTGACCTTCGGCATCTTCGATCATCTGGACGAAAACGGCGATGACATCGCACAACAATATGCAGATCGGCTGAGCCTAGCAGAAGCGTGCGATGGCTATGGCTTTTATGCGTATCATCTCGCCGAGCACCACTGTACGCCGCATGGCAGAGGTCCATCACCGAATTTGTTCTTAGCGAGCGTCGCCCAGCGAACCCGCAGTCTTCGTGTTGGTCCCATGGTAATGCTACTTGCGCTCTATCATCCGCTGCGTGCCTTCGAGGAGATCTGCATGCTTGATCAGTTGAGCGGCGGCAGGCTTGAACTCGGCATAGGGCGCGGCTCTGCTCCCACTGAATTGGGATACTTCGGGGTTGCTGTAGAAGCAGCACCAGAACAGTATGCGGAGGCCAGTGAGATTCTCATCAATGCGATGAAAGGCGGGACGCTTTCTTATCAGGGCCGCCACTTTGAGTTGAAAGATGTTCCGCTGACGTTGAGACCTCACCAATATCCCCATCCGCCGACATGGATCGCCACCAATCGACCCGAGCCGGCTAGCTGGGCCGCTGCGAATGGGGCAAACATCGCCTGCGTCGGACCTTCCACTTCTGTTCGCAGCGTTACCGACGCGTTCCGCGCCGCCCGAATTCACGATGCTGACATTGGCCAGCAAGCGCCATTTCTTGGATTGCTCCGAATGGTGGTGATAGGGCGTTCTGAAACAGATGCGTATTTGCTCGCAGCACCTGCCTATGAACGATGGCTCAATAGCTTCAAATTTCTATACGAACTAAATGCCATTTCCACTCCACCAAACTTGCCTTTGAACTTCGATGCAGCAATTGAAAGTGAATTGTGCGTCGTGGGAACGGCAGATTCTGTCCGAAAAGCTCTCCTTGATCAGCTGGAAGAGGCAGGTGCTAATTATCTTCTGTGTCAACTGGCATTTGGGGATTTGCCGCTGGATGCCTCACTATACACCGCATCGGCCATTCGATCCGAAATCATGGCTCGAGTTGCCGCATCGTGAATCCGTCGTGTGATTGGAGGAGCAGCGGCAGCGCTGCTCCTCATTGCGAAACGGTTGTGGGGGCCGGACTCCTGTCAGGTGTAAACCATTGGAGCACGTCCTATCTGATCCAGGTCATATCCTGCGGCTTTGAAGTAGTTGGCACATTCGGCTGGGGTGAAGAGGTCGACGACCGCGCCGAGGCCTTGCCCCTCTGATCTAATCCGGTTTGAAGTTCGTTCTGGCCCATCCAGAGGATCAGGACATGAAACGCAGCCGCTTCTCTGAAGAGCAGATCATCGGAATTTTGAAGAAACACGAGGCCGGGGTATCGGTTGGCGATCTGTGCCGCAAGCACGGGGTCAGCGACGCCTCGATCTACAATTGGAAGGCCCGCTTCGGCGGGATGGATGTCACCGAGGCTCGGCGACCTGAAGGGCTGGAGGACGAGAACACGCGCCTGAAGCGGCTTCTGGCCGACGCCATGCTCGACAATGCCGCGTTGAAGGACCTTGTGGGAAAGAAATGGTGACGCCCGCCGCCAAGCGGAAAGCTGTCGCTCGCCTGAAGGAAGGCTTCGGGATGAGCAAACGGCGGGCGTGTAAAGCCATCGGCTGTTGCCGCATGACGGTTCGCTACCAGACCAGCAGGCCGGACGACCGGGAGGTTCGCGAGCGGATGAAGGCGATCGCGCAGGAGCGTCGCCGGTTCGGCTACCGGCGTCTTCTCGTGATGCTGAGGCGGGAGGGCCTGGTCGTGAACCACAAGAAGCTGTTCCGGCTCTATCGGGAGGAGAAGCTCGCCGTTCGCCGCCGTGGCGGCCGCAAGCGGGCGATCGGGACCAGGGCGCCAATGCTGGTGCCGCTGAGGCCCGACGAGTGCTGGTCGCTCGACTTCGTATCGGACCAGCTCACCGACGGGCGCCGCTTCCGCATCCTGGCCGTCGTCGACGACTGCACGAGACAGTGCCTGGCACTCATCGTTGATACGTCTCTCTCGGGCATGCGGGTTGCCCGCGAATTGGACCGGCTCATCACTAGCGCGGCCGGCCCAGGATGATCGTCAGCGACAATGGCAGCGAGTTCACCTCGAACGCCATCCTCTCCTGGGCGGATCAGAACCGCGTCGAATGGCATTACATTGCGCCCGGCAAGCCGATGCAGAATGGCTTCATCGAGAGCTTCAACGGCCGACTGCGCGATGAACTGCTCAACGAGACGCTGTTCACCTCGCTGGCTCAGGCGCGCGTAGCCATCGCCCTGTGGCACGCCGACTACAACACCGCGCGGCCGCACTCCCAAATCGCCTGGCAGACCCCGGCCAAGTTCGCCAGCACCTTCAATCCGCGACGGTCGCTCGCGCTGCGCTATGCCAAAGGCTCCGCGCCAGCGCCCGTCGCTTCACCCGCCCAGCAGGGCACAACCCACGCCGGAAACGAACTCAAAACTGCTGGGGCAACGTCAGTCCCATAGAGCCTTGATGGTCGGCCTTTGCTCGCAGCAGCGCCTTAGGTTGGGCGAAGGCGTTCTCAATCGGATTGAAGTCGGGACTGTAGGGCGGCAGGTAGAGCAGGCTCGCCTGCGGCCTCAATCGCGCCGCGCAGGGTTCTCCAGGCGGATGTCGCCAATGTCAAATTTGCTGGCATCCATGTCGCCCTCGCTTTCTGGTTCGAGATCGGAAAATCGCCGAATAATCAGCACATCAACCTGCGCCTGAAGGAGCTCACTGCCACTTTCGGCTGGCGGGGTGTGCCGCCCCACAATTAGAATGTCAATTGTCGTGCCAACCGCACAAGCGAAGGCCAGAAAGCCAACATGTGTTCTGCGGCTTAATTAAGAGTCAGCCGATGTCGGCCGAACATCACCTTGTCTCGAAGTCGACGATCCGACAGCAGATTGCGAAAGTTGGCGCGATGCGAAACAAACTGCTGAAGCGCTCAACTTTTATTGATCACGCGTGTTGGACGCGACGCACTCCCGTTCCAATCGGGCTGAGCGCAAATTCTCCCGGTTCACAAAACTGAGTCGCTGGAGTAGTGGGGGCGCAGAGAAATCTCCGGTCGCAGCCTTACCCGGTCAAAACAAGGATACCAATGATGAAGACTCTCGCCGTCTGCTCTGGCGGATTGGACTCCGTTTCCCTTGCTCACATGGTGGCAGCGGAGCACGAACTCACCGGCCTTCTATCTTTCGACTATGGCCAACGGCACAGGAAGGAATTGGGCTTCGCCGCTCTTTGCGCGCAGCGACTGAAGGTCCCGCACCAGATCATCGACATCGGCGAAATTGGCCGTGGCCTTTCCGGCTCAGCGCTGACTAGCAGTATCGACGTGCCGGACGGCCACTACGCCGAAGACACGATGAAGATTACGGTGGTGCCGAACCGCAATGCCATCATGTTGGCAATCGCCTTCGGTCTCGCCGCCGCCCACAGCGCCGAAGCGGTGGCGGCGGCCGTGCATGGTGGGGACCATTTCATCTATCCCGATTGCCGTCCGGCCTTCATTGAAGCTTTCCAGACAATGCAAGACCGCGCGCTCGACGGCTATGCGCAGATACGCCTCTATGCACCGTATGTGAATCTCGGAAAAGCTGACATTGTTGCGGATGGCGCAAGATACGGCACCCCGTTTGCTGAGACCTGGTCCTGTTACAAGGGCGGCGTGCGTCACTGCGGACGATGCGGGACCTGCGTCGAGCGGCGCGAAGCGTTCCATCTCGCCGGGCACGCTGATCCCACCGACTACGAGGACGCCGATTTCTGGCTTGAGGCGCTGCGCAGGAGGCGCGCGTAATGTTCCACATCACCAAGGAATTCCACTTCTCGGCCTCGCATCAGCTCACCTCCTTGCCTCCCAACCATCAATGCGCGCGCCTGCACGGGCATAACTATGTCGTCGTAGTGGAGCTGTCGGCCAAGGAACTGGACGCCCACGGCTTCGTGCGCGACTATCACGATCTGGCGCCGCTCAAACGCTACATTGACGAGAGCTTCGACCATCGGCACCTCAACGACGTGCTGGGACATGAGAAGGTCACGGCGGAATGCCTGGCCAGACATTTCTATGAATGGTGCAAGGCACGTCTGCCGCAGACCGCGGCCGTGCGCGTTAGCGAAACACCGAAAACTTGGGCGGAATACCGTCCGTGACCGACATGCATCCCGCAATCCGTGTGAGCGAGATATTCGGGCCGACTATCCAGGGCGAGGGCGTGCTCATCGGCTTGCCGACGGTGTTCATCAGAACCGGCGGATGTGATTATCGCTGTTCATGGTGCGACAGCCTTCACGCGGTGGACAATCAGTATCGCCATGAATGGCTACCGATGCCGATCGATGCCGTGTGGCAAACCGTCCATGCGCTTTCCGGCGGCAGGCCGGTTATGGTCTCCTTGTCAGGCGGCAACCCGGCCATTCAGCCGTTCGGTCCCCTCATAGAACGCGGCCATCGCGAGGGCTATCGTTTTGCACTGGAAACGCAGGGTTCCGTGGTGAGGGAGTGGTTTGCGGATCTTGACGTGCTGACCCTTAGCCCAAAGCCGCCGTCCAGCGAGATGACCACCCGTTGGGCTGCGTTTGATGCATGCCTCGAAGCGGCGCAAGAGAAGCCGCAAATCGTGCTCAAGCTCGTCGTTTTCGACGAGAGTGACTATGCCTACGCCAAAGAAGTCGCGGCGAGATATCCGCACCTTCCGATCTATCTGCAACCCGGCAATCACACGCCGCCGCGCCCTGGCAGTGAAGACGCCTCTGTCGACTTGGACGGAATAATGATGCGAATGGAATGGCTTGTCGAAAGGGTGACTAGCGACAGGTGGTTCGAAGCCCGCGTGTTGCCGCAGCTGCACGTTCTGCTTTGGGGTAACAAGAGGGCGGTCTAGTCTGCGGCTTGCGTCGCACCGGAAGGCCGGGCTCCAACGGCTTGGCAGGCTCTCTTCGCGTGCCGAGTACAGCCGAGCTTTGTTCGCGTCAGCGGTCTCGCGATTGTGCGGCTGGAAACCGCCCGGACACCCCGCTGCCGGCGTGTGTCACCTTGACTCCGATGAGCTGTCGTCACGCAAAGTTGAAATCCGCAAGAACTGGCCTTCTCGCCCCACCTGCTCCGTCGCAAGCACGTCATCCCCTCATCCTTGTCCAGCTCTTATCGATGTATCTCATTGTCCGGCCTGACGCACGACTGTCAGCATGGGAATGCATCCATTGCGCAAATGCCTTCCATAAAGAAGATCGATTTCCTCACTGGCCCAACGTGAAATATAGCAACGTTTTCGTGGCGTGGGTCGGCTGCGTCGGGAGTAGCGATGAAAACGTATTAGGGTCGCCTGCGTCTCCTTGGGCAGCGAGTGTAAAGTATAGCGATGCGGCCTCCGGCGCGAACGGCAGCCGCGCAGTGATCACCTTCGCCTGTGCCTTTGCGGCGGGGGTCAAGCGCTGGTCTGCTCAAATTTTTTATCGTTTAGCTGGTTGAAACTGCTCCCGTTGCGGGCTGCAGAAGCCGGCCAGCCGAGAAACGGCAGCCGCACTTATGAAAGCACGCCAAGGCATGCGGGCATCTATCAGTTGCAAAGGACAATACTGGCCGCGCCGATTGGCCATCACGCGTCCATTAGGGCAGCCACCAACATCAGTTCGCAAGAGGAGCAAAAGTAATATGTATCGTCGTCACCTGATCAAAGGGTTGGTTGCGCTCGGCGCATGCCGGATTTGCGTTCAAGCCGCCCAAGCGACCAGTGCCCATTGGGGGTACACCGGTCCGGTCGGACCGGAGCACTGGGCTGATCTGGATAAGGAAAATTTCGTATGCTCTGCCGGCACGCAGCAATCGCCGATCAATATCAACAGCGCGGTCAAGGCGGATATCCCGCATATCGCCATCGGCTGGCACAAGGGCGGCGGCAATATGGTGAACAACGGCCACACCATTCAAATCAATATGCCACAAGGCAGCACGCTGACCCGCAGCGATCGTGTCTACGAACTGGTACAGTTCCATTTCCATGCGCCAAGCGAACATCACGTGGCGGGCAAGAGCTTCCCGATGGAGGTGCATTTCGTTCACAAGGACACGCAAAGTGGTACTCTGGGCGTGCTGGGCGTCTTTTTAACGCCCGGCGCGACAAATGCCAGCTTTGCTGCCCTTGCTGCGGCCTTTCCCGAACTGCCGAATGGGGAGGTGACGATCGACGAGGTGAATCCCAACTGGCTTCTGCCAGCCTCGCTTGGCTATTGGACTTATGAGGGCTCACTGACGACGCCGCCGTGCACCGAAAACGTCGAGTGGATGGTGGCGATGGAACCGGTTGACGTTGATCCGGCAGACATCCAGCGATTTGCCTCCCTCTACCCGTCGAACGCGCGCCCTATTCATTCACCCAATCGACGCTTCATCCTGCGCCAGAGTTGAGCGCCGCCCCAGCGGTTCCGCACGGTCCAACATTCTTGGCACAAGTTGGCGCGAAGCCTCCTCTTCCGGTCTGGCGGTCTGACGGCGCTCCCCAAGCTGGCTAGTCTAAATGATAGGGATTCGGTGCCGACACCACTCGTCCCAAAGACGTCGCGGCGAGGTTTGTCTGCAACCCGGCAATCACACGCCGCCCCGCCGTGGTAATGAAGACGTCTCTGTCGAGTCCGACGGAATATGATGCGCATGGAATCGCTGGTAGAAAAGGTGACCAGCGACAGGTGGTTCGAAGCCCGCGTCTTGCCGCAGCTGCACGTTCTACTCTGGGGTAACAAGAGGGTGGTGTATACCTTCTCCTAGCTTCGCCGCCAACTACTCGGTTTTCCGAATTGCTCTCTATATTCTTGAAGACGATGCGTTCGTTAAAGACATGTGCTGCGCACCTGGTGTAAAAGCTGCTCTCATCATGCAGAGGTCAAGCCAGTCGGGCTCATCCGAGGCTATGGCCGTGAGCACTGTTCAGTTCGGCAGAGAGGGCGCTTTTGTACACACTTTGCGATCGTGGCGGCCCCGTGGGCAGATCTGCAAGCTGCCGCGACACTAACCTCTCGAAGCCCGCCCGCCCGCCTGTTGATGCGTGTCTCCCAGTAAGATTCCTGTCCAAGAACGTGATAATCTTCTTGCCAGTGTTGTAGCTGATGTTGCCCTTGATGCCGCAGCCTACCGCGGCGGGACCAAACTCAATGGCAAGCAGGCCGGCTAGGATCGTGCAGCCAGTCGCGAGCCTCGCCCACAACGGGGTCTCACGCGCATGAGGGCGCCGACCATGGGTTCGGCGGTTCGTACGCGTATAACACGTATCTTTCTGAAAAAATCAATGCTCTCGGCTAAGCTACTGAATTATTTGGCTTCCATATAGCGCGTCGGCGGAACCAACTTGTAGACGGGCTATGAAAGGTTAAGCGCGGATGTCTATCGGCCGCCGGCGTTCCCGCTCTGTAAGCCTGCCTGAACTACCCGCGCCGCGGTCAAGCCCCAGGCTCCTGCTCATCCAGCGACCGCCCGATCAATGGCAGGCTGGAAAGACAAGAGCCGATGTCTTCCGATGGTCTCGCCATCAGCTTTGGGCTAACTTCCCCATTCTCCCGCTTCGAGCTCGACACACGGCGGTTTGGATGGCGCACGACAATCTGTGTCGGCTTTGTCGTGTCCGTGACAGACGCCTGAAAGGCCCGTTCGCGCGTTTTGCCGCCGTCTAAGCGGCTGGAATTTAATGACAAAGTTTTTTCTGGGATCGGCCGATCACGCTGGTACGCTTTTTGCGATGCTTGGTGTGAGGCGGCACGAGCTGCCTATCGGCACTTGTGTCGCGGGCAGTCGCGATGATTAGAACGAAGGAAGGAAAGCTATTATGTCAGGTCTGCGTCAGATCGCCTTTTACGGAAAAGGCGGCATCGGCAAGTCCACCACGTCCCAAAATACGCTCGCTGCCCTTGTCGACCTCGGGCAGAGAATCCTCATCGTAGGATGCGACCCCAAAGCCGATTCCACACGCTTGATCCTGAATTCGAAAGCTCAGGATACCGTCCTGGATCTCGCCGCACAGGAAGGTTCGGTGGAAGACCTCGAACTCCAGGACGTGCTCAAGGTGGGCTACAGAGGCATCAAGTGCGTGGAGTCCGGCGGCCCCGAGCCGGGTGTCGGTTGCGCCGGCCGCGGCGTCATCACCTCGATCAATTTCCTCGAGGAGAATGGCGCTTATGACGATGTCGATTATGTCTCCTATGACGTCCTCGGCGACGTGGTATGCGGCGGCTTCGCCATGCCGATCCGCGAAGGCAAGGCCCAGGAGATCTATATCGTCATGTCCGGCGAGATGATGGCGCTCTATGCCGCCAACAACATCGCCAAGGGCATCCTCAAATATGCCCATTCGGGCGGTGTGCGGCTGGGCGGGCTGATCTGCAATGAACGTCAAACCGACCGCGAACTCGATCTGGCCGAAGCACTGGCTGGCCGATTGAATTCCAAGCTCATCCACTTCGTGCCCCGCGACAACATCGTCCAACATGCCGAACTCAGGAAGATGTCGGTGATCCAGTACGCGCCGGACTCAAAGCAGGCAGGGGAATACCGCGCTCTGGCCGAGAAGATCCACGCCAATTCGGGCCAGGGTACGATCCCGACGCCGATCACCATGGAGGAGCTGGAGGAGATGCTGCTCGACTTCGGCATCATGAAGACCGACGAGCAGATGCTTGCCGAGCTTCACTCCAAGGAAGCGGCGAAGGCGGCGGCCCAGTAGTGACATTAGCGCTGCCATGAATCGGCGCGCCTTGCAGAGAACGGCGCCTATTCTTTGAGGCGTCACCCAACCTTGAAAGGGGGACTCATGAGCCGGGAATACGAGAATGACGGTGCTCTTCATGCGAAGCTTATCGAAGAGGTGCTGTCGCATTATCCCGACAAGGCGGCGAAGCGCCGCAAGAAGCACCTCAACGTCGCAAAGAGCGGCAACGAGGCTGGCGGGGAAAGCGAGGTCCTTTCCGAATGCGACGTCAAATCGAACATCAAGTCCATTCCCGGGGTGATGACGATTCGCGGCTGTGCATATGCTGGTTCGAAAGGCGTGGTGTGGGGGCCAGTCAAGGATATGGTCCATATCTCGCACGGCCCGGTCGGCTGCGGCCAATATTCTTGGTCGCAGCGCCGCAACTACTACGTCGGTACAACGGGCGTCGACACGTTCGGGACAATGCAGTTCACCTCCGATTTCCAGGAGAAGGACATCGTCTTCGGCGGCGACAAGAAGCTGGAACAGATCATTGACGAGATTGAAGTCTTGTTTCCGCTCAACAACGGCATCACCGTGCAGTCCGAATGCCCTATCGGCCTGATTGGCGATGACACCGAGGCCGTTTCTCGCAAAAAGACCAAGGAGTATGACAAGACGATCGTGCCGGTACGCTGCGAGGGCTTCCGCGGCGTCTCGCAGTCGCTTGGCCACCACATCGCCAATGATGCAATCCGGGATTGGGTCTTCGACAAAAAGGATGTCAAGTTCGAGGCCGGCCCCTACGACGTCAACGTCATCGGCGACTACAATATCGGCGGCGATGCCTGGGCCTCGCGCATACTGCTTGAGGAGATAGGGCTGCGCGTGGTTGGCAACTGGTCGGGTGACGCCACACTCGCAGAGATCGAGCGCGCCCCGAAGGCTAAGCTCAATCTTATCCACTGCTACCGGTCGATGAATTACATCTGTCGGCATATGGAGGAAAAGTATGGCGTCGCCTGGATGGAGTACAATTTCTTCGGTCCCTCCCAGATCGAAGCCTCTCTGCGCAACATAGCCAAGCATTTTGGGCCGGAAATCGAGGAGAAGACCGAAAAGGTCATTGCCAAGTACAGGCCGCTTGTTGATGCGGTCATCGCCAAGTACCTGTCGCGCCTGGAAGGAAATACCGTGATGCTCTATGTGGGCGGCCTGCGCCCCCGCCACGTCGTCACGGCCTACGAGGACCTCGGCATGGTCATCGTGGGCACCGGCTATGAATTCGCCCACAGCGACGACTATCAGCGCACCGGCCACTACGTGAAGAACGGCACGCTGATCTACGATGACGTGACCGGCTATGAGTTGGAGAAATTCATCGAAGGGATTCGCCCAAATCTGGTCGGCTCGGGAATCAAAGAAAAATACCCGGTGCAGAAGATGGGCATACCGTTCCGCCAGATGCATTCCTGGGATTATTCAGGCCCGTATCACGGCTACGATGGCTTTGCCATTTTCGCACGTGATGTGGATCTCGCCATTAACAACCCGGTCTGGGACCTATTCCACGCGCCTTGGAAAAGAAGCCGGGGCGATGAGCGGGCGATGGCTGCCGAATAAACATTTGCTTCAGCCCCAGTCTCCCACTGAGACGGTGAACTCCCGCGGCCTCTGATCCGCCGGAGCCTGGAACGTCTTGACGTCCTGAGCTGCCGTCCCGCGCAGCCAGATGCAAAAGAGGTAATCATCATGCCGCAGTCGGCTGAAAAAATTCTCGATCACGCTCCCCTGTTCCGCGAGCCGGAATACAGAAAGATGCTCGCTGAGAAGAAGCTAAACTTCGAATGTCCGCACCCCGATGAAATCATTTCCGATCAGCGCGATTTCACCCAGACGTGGGAATACCGCGAAAAGAACCTCGCCCGCAAAGCGCTTGTCGTGAACCCGGCCAAGGCCTGCCAGCCGCTGGGTGCGGTATTCGCTGCCGCCGGCTTCGAGCGAACCATGTCCTTCGTCCACGGCAGCCAAGGTTGCGTCGCCTATTACCGCTCGCACCTGTCGCGCCATTTCAAGGAGCCTGCCGCGGCGGTCTCCTCCTCAATGACCGAGGATGCGGCGGTGTTTGGCGGCCTGAAGAACATGGTCGACGGGCTCGCCAACACCTACCAGCTCTACGACCCCAAGATGATTGCCGTGTCGACGACCTGTATGGCAGAGGTCATTGGCGACGACCTGCACAGCTTCATCCAGAACGCCAAGGACGAAGATTCAGTCCCGCGCGACTTCGACGTGCCCTTTGCCCACACCCCGGCCTTCGTTGGCAGTCATGTCGACGGCTATGACAACATGGTCAAAGGCATTTTGGAGCACTTCTGGAAAGGTCAGGAGCGTACGCAAATCGAAGGAACCATCAACATCATTCCGGGCTTCGACGGCTTCTGCGTCGGCAACAACCGGGAGCTCAAGCGCCTGCTCGATGTAATGGGCGTGTCCTATACATTGATCCAGGATGCCTCTGACCAGTTCGATACGCCTTCGGACGGTGAATACCGCATGTATGACGGGGGCACGAAGATCAACGAGGTGAAGAAGGCCCTCAACGCCGAGGCAACGCTTTCGCTGCAGCATCACAACACCCGAAAGACACTGGGCTATTGCGAGGAGGTCGGGCAGGCGACGGCCTCGTTCCACTATCCGCTCGGCGTTCAGGCGACGGACGAATTCCTGATGGAGGTCGCGGCGATTTCCGGCAAGGAGATTCCCGAGGCAATTCGCCTCGAGCGCGGCCGACTGGTAGACGCCATGGCGGACAGCCAATCCTGGTTGCATGGTAAGAAATACGCCATCTACGGTGATCCCGACTTCGTTCACGCAATGGCCCGCTTTGTCATGGAGACCGGCGGCGAGCCAACCCATTGCCTCGCCACCAATGGCACCTCGGCATGGGAAGCCGATTTGAAGAAGCTGCTAGCATCCTCGCCTTTCGGCAAGGCTGCCCAGGTTTGGGCGGGCAAGGACCTGTGGGCGCTGCGCTCACTGCTCTTTACCGAGCCGGTGGACCTTTTGATCGGCAATTCCTACGGCAAGTACCTGGAGCGCGACACCGGAACACCGCTGATCCGGCTGATGTTTCCGATCTTCGATCGGCACCATCATCACCGCTTTGCGCTCTTTGGCTACCAGGGAGCGTTGCGCGTGCTGACGACGATCCTCGACAAGATCTTCGACAAACTCGATCGCGAGACGAGCGAGACGGGTGTGACGGATTATTCCTATGACCTCACGCGCTAAGAGCCGTGGCCGGCTTTTCGCCGAGGCCATTCCTTGCCCAATGGACTGGGGAGGCTGAGCAATGTCCTCCCTCAGCGCCAAAATCAAGGACGCCTTCGATGAGCCCGCCTGCGATAAGAACCGTGGCAAAGATGCCAAGGCGCGCAAGGAGGGCTGCTCGAAGTCGCTGACACCAGGGGCGGCAGCCGGCGGCTGCGCCTTTGACGGAGCCAAGATCGTCCTGCAGCCGATCACCGACGTTGCGCATCTGGTCCATGCGCCGCTCGCCTGCGAGGGCAATTCTTGGGACAACCGTGGTGCGGTTTCGTCAGGGCCGACCTTGTGGCGGACAAGCTTCACGACCGACCTCACCGAACTCGACCTTGTGATGGGGCAGGGCGAGCGGAAACTCTTCAAGGCGATCCGCGAGATCAAGCACACATACGCGCCGCCGGCGATCTTCGTCTACTCGACTTGCGTAACGGCGCTGATCGGTGACGACATCGAGGCCGTGTGCAAACGCGCCACGGAAAAGTTCGGTTTGGCCGTGGTGCCGATCAATGCGCCTGGCCTGGCAGGCTCCAAGAACCTCGGCAATAAGCTCGCCGCCGAGGCGTTGCTCGATCATGTCATCGGCACGGTCGAACCCGACGACCCCGGACCCTACGACATCAACATCCTTGGCGAATTCAACCTCTCGGGCGAATTCTGGCTTGTAAAGCCGCTCCTCGATCGGCTCGGGATCCGGGTGCGCGCCTGCATTCCCGGCGATGCGCGTTACCGCGACATTGCTTCCGCGCACCGCGCCCGGGCGGCAATGATGGTGTGCTCGACCGCGCTGATCAGTCTTGCCCGCAAGATGGAGGAGCGCTGGGACATCCCGTTCTTCGAGGGCTCCTTCTATGGCATCTCCGACACATCGCAAGCTCTTCGAAACCTTGTCAGGCTGCTGGTGAGGAAGGGCGCCGATCCGGAGATCCTCGAGCGCACAGAGACGCTGATCGCGCAGCAGGAGGCGATCGCGTGGAAGAAACTCGAATCCTACCGGCAAAGGCTCCAAGGCAAGCGCGTGCTGCTCAACACAGGCGGTGTGAAGTCCTGGTCGGTTGTCCATGCGCTGATGGAGATCGGAATCGAGATCGTCGGCACCTCGATCAAGAAATCTACGGTGCAGGACAAGGAGCGCATCAAACAAGTTCTCAAGCACGACAAGCACATGTTCGAATCCATGGCTGCGAGCGAGCTGTACGCCATGCTCTCTGAACACAGGGCCGATATCATGCTGTCGGGCGGTCGCACGCAATTCATTGCGCTCAAGGCCAAGACGCCCTGGCTCGATATCAACCAGGAGCGCCAGCATCCTTATGCCGGCTATGACGGCATGGTGGAACTCGTACGCCAGATCGACCTCGCCATTCACAATCCGATCTGGTCTCAGGTGCGCCAGCCGGCCCCGTGGGATTGCCAGCCTGAGCTGATAGGCGAATTGCCGTGCACGAGGAACGAGACCGCGTACCTGTTTGATGAATTCGCCTGCGCGACGGCACACGAGTGTTGAGGCGACCGATGGCCCGCATCCTTCCCCAGAGCAAATCGGCGGCAGTCAACCCGCTGAAGTCGTCGCAGCCGCTGGGTGCCGCCTTTGCCTTTCTTGGCGTCGACGGTGCGATGCCGCTGTTCCACGGCAGCCAAGGCTGCACAAGCTTTGCGCTCGTTCTCTTCGTGCGGCACTTCAAAGAAGCGATTCCCTTGCAGACTACGGCGATGGATGAGGTGGCGACCATCCTCGGCGCAGCCGACCATCTGGAAGAGGCGATCCTCAACCTCAAGAACCGCACGAAGCCAACGCTGATCGGGGTGTGCACGACCGCGCTGGTGGAGACGCGTGGCGAAGATTGCGCGGGTGATATTGCCAACATCATGCGGAAGCACACGCAACAGCTTGCGGGTACGGAGGTCGTGCTGGCCAACACGCCGGATTTTGACGGCGCGATCGAAGAGGGCTGGGCCAAGGCAGTCACCGCAATGATCGAAGGGATTACGCGCTCGGGCGAACGGGCGCGGCACCCGAAGAAGATCGCAATCCTGCCCGGATGCAACCTCTCTATCGCCGACATCGAGCATATGCGGGACATGGTTGAAAGCTTTGGGCTCAAGCCGGTTATTCTGCCCGACATTTCAGGCTCGCTCGACGGTACGGTTCCTGACCGCTGGGTAGCGACCACATACGGCGGCACCAGCGTCGAAGACATTCGCGAGTTGGGCACGGCCATGCAATGCATCGCCATCGGTGAGCACATGCGCCGCCCGGCGAAAGCGCTGCACGGGTTGACCGGCGTGCCTTACGTGTTGTTCCAGTCACTGACTGGGC